>NZ_QKTE01000024.1:0-56649 GCF_003234735.1 Curtobacterium sp. MCLR17_040
GGCGGGGCCGGGGCGTTCGGGTCCGCCGGGGCGTCCGGGTCGTCCGAGGCGGCCGGTTCGGCCGAGTCCGTGGAGGACGTCGTTGCGTCGTTCCAGGACGTCGAGGCGGCGATGACCGAGGGGCACCCGGCGTTCGTCGCCGCCAACGGCCGGATCGGGTTCGGGCTCGACGAGTACCGGGCGTTCGCGCCCGAGTCCGGCGGCCGGTTCCGGTACCGGTGGCTCGCCGCCCGACGCGAGCACACGCACCTGGCGCTCGCCGCGGACCGGACCGAGCAGGCGCACTGGGAGTCGGAGCTGTCGGCGGCGGTCGTGGCCGGGTTCCGTGCCACGTTGGAGCGTCGCGGGCTCGACCCCGACGACTACGTGTGGCTGCCCGTGCACCCGTGGCAGTGGCAGCACCGGATCGCCGTGACCTTCGCGCCCGATCTGGGCCGACAGGACCTGGTCGACCTGGGCGAGGGACCCGACGAGTACCAGCCGCAGCAGTCCATCCGGACCGCGTTCAACCGCACCGAGCCGGCACGCTCGTACGTGAAGACGGCGCTCGCCGTGCAGAACATGGGGTTCCTGCGAGGGATGTCGCCCGCCTACATGCGGAACACCCCGGCCGTGAACGACTGGGTCGAGTCGATCGTCTCCGCCGACCCCACGCTCGCCGCCGCCGGGTTCTCGGTGCTCCGGGAGCACGCCGCCATCGGCTACACGGGCGACGCCTACCACCGGGTCGACGTGTCCTCGCCGCAGCGCAAGATGCTCGCGGCCCTGTGGCGGGAGAGTCCTCTGCCGCGGGTGGCGGACGGCGAGCGATTTCTGACGATGGCGGCGCTGCTGCACCGGGACGCCGCGGGGAACGCTGTGGTCTCGGCGCTGATCGAGGTATCCGGTCTGCCCGCCGACGTCTGGGTCCGGCGCTGGCTCGACGCCTACCTGCTGCCCGTCGTGCACTGCCTGACCGTGCACGACCTGGTGTTCATGCCGCACGGCGAGAACCTGGTGCTCGTCGTGCGCGACGGCGTCGTGGTCCGCGCCGTGATGAAGGACATCGGCGAGGAGGCCGCGGTGCTCGGTCGGCACGACGACCGCCCCGTACCCGCCGACATCGACCGGATCGTGCACCCGGTGTCCGATGACGAGGCCGCGCTCGCGGTGTTCACCGACGTGTTCGACGGGGTGCTCCGGTTCGTCGCCGCGATCCTCGACGACGACGCGGTGCTGCCGGAGTCCCGCTTCTGGCAGGTCGTGGGGGAGTGCATCGACGCCCACGCCGCCGCGCACCCGGACCGCCGTCGTCCCCTGGACCTGCGGGTGCCGACGTTCGAGCACTCGTGCCTGAACCGGTTGCAGCTGCGGAACACCCTGTCGATGGTCGACCTGGCGGACCAGTCGGCGTCGCTGATCCGGGCGGGGGCGATGGCGAACCCGATCGGCCGGTAGGGGCACGCCGCGTGAGCGAGACTGGTCCGATGGAGACCGGTGCGGGCGCAGGTGTGGGTGTGGGGGCGATCTCGGTTGCGATCGAGGACGTCGCCGAGGCACGCTGCGTCCTCGCTCGAGCGTCGCAACGTGCCGAACGCGTCGCGGGCATCGGATGGGTGCTCGGCGTCCTGGGGTTCATCGTCGGGGTCTCCGGCATCGATCGCATCCCCACGGTCGATCCCGACGCTGGACCGTGGGTCGTGACCCTTGCGGCGATCGGCCTCGTGGTGATCGGGTACCTCGCTGCGTACTGGATCACCCGGAACCCACGGGCGGAACGGTCCGCCGCCGTCGATGCCGCAGCAGAGCGCATGATCGCGGCAGCGCGCGCCGGGGGATTTCCGGAGCTCGATCCGAAGAGCGTCCGGCGCGCGTTGCGCGAGGACGACAACGGGCCCGCGCCGTGGTTCGATCACAAACTCGGGCCGCACTCATGGCCGGTGTGGCGGATCGGTACCGTCGAACCAGCGGAGAGCCACTTCGTCATCGCGGAACGATCGAACGATGCTCGATCGTTCACGGTCCGAGTCGAACCCGCTCAGCCGGGGTGGTGGTCCAGGGACTGAACGCCGACCGTCGGCCTCAGGGCTGGAGGCGTGTGGCCGTCCAGGCGCCCTCGGCGAGTGCGTACTGCAGTCGTCGGTGCATCCGGTCACGGCTACCGTGCCAGAACTCCACGATGTCGGGCTCGAGACGCCAGGCAACCCATCGTGCAGGTCGGGGGACGTCGTCGCCGGAGTCGTCGAGCAGGTCGTTCGCGTCGTCGATCAGGTCCTGCAGGGTGCGGGGCTCGAGCACGGCGGACTGGTCGGCGATGGCCGTCGCGGCGCGTGACTTCGGGGAGCGGTCCGCGAACAGGGCGTCCGACTCGGCATCCGACAGCCGGACGACGTGACCCTCGAACCGGAGCTGCTGCATCGTCTCGCGCCAGTACGCCTGCAGGGCTGCGTGCGGGTTCTCGGCGAGCTGCCGGCCCTTCGGGCTGTCCTCCGACGTGCCGAAGACCAGTCCGTTCGTCGCAATCCGCTTCACGTCGACGGTGCGAGCAGACACGCGGCCGTCGGCACCGGCCGTGGCGAGGGTCATCGAGAGCGGCTCGGAGACCTGTCGGTCCTTCGCCGCGGACAGCCACTCGCGAGCGAGGTCGAGCGGAGACGCTGGCGGGTTGTCGAACTCGGGCAGGTGCAGGGAGTCGTCACCGGAGAGCGGGGCAGAGGACATGTACCCACCCAACCGTGCGCGGGGGCTCGGTGTTCAGGGAGTCACGGACGGTCGTCGCCGGCACCCGGTTAGGCGTCGGGGAACTTCGCTTCGACGAACGCGCGTTGCGCCTGCACGGTGCCGAGGTGTTCGTCGGCCGGGGCGAACACATCGACGAGGTCCTTGAACCGAGGCCGACGACCGCGGCGGAGTCGGTACGCCCGCATGCCACCGCCCTGCTGTCGCGCCATCCCACTCGGCCACACGTCGACGCGCGCCCCCTGCACGCCCAGGAGCCAGCCCTCGTCGTCGAGCGCCTCGCGCACCAGGCTCAGTGCCTCGAAGGCGTCGTACGCCGTGGCCGTGTGCTCTGCGCCCAGCAGCAACACGGTCACGGTGTAGCGCACCTGATGATCGGGGTTCGTCAGGTCCATCTCGACGATCACGGTCGCCGGCGCGCTCGTGCCGTTCCGGTACGCGATCCGGTCGTACGTCGTCATCGCCGTTTGCCGTGTCGACGTGTCACGGCGTCGGGACCTGCACCGACACGAGCTCACCGTTGCCGAGGTGCACGATCGCGGAACCGACCTGGACGCGCTCGACGATGCTGCTCCGCGGCAGACGCATGCCGAGCAGGTCGCCCTCGGTGATCGCCTGGGGGCTCAGCAGCGCTCCCGAGCGGTTGCGCTTCATGTCGACCTGCCAGCCGGTGAACCCGACACCGAACTCGGCGGTCAGTCCGGCTGCGACGATCGCCTGACCGTTGTCGGCCGCACGCTTGACGAACCCCTGCAGCCAGCTCTTCGCCGGGGCGTCCTTGACGAGCTCGGCGTCGTCGATCACCAGGACGCGTCGACCGGGCTGCCCGTCGAACAGGGGTGCGAGGTCGTCCTCGGTCAGATCGGCACCCTCGTGTGCCGCCAGGACACCCGGTTCCGCGGCCAGCGCACGGAGCGGGGACTGCCGCGGGGTCACGAGCACGACCTCGCCACCCTCGCGCAGGACCGAACGGGTCATCGAGAGCAGGACGGCGCTGCGTCCGGACTTCGCGGGTCCACCGACGACGAACGAACCGGCCGCGGCCAGGTCAGGCCCGATCGCGGTGAGGTCGTCTCCGCCGATGCCGACCAGACCGAACAGGCCGGCGTCGTCATCGCGCATCTCCCATGCCCGCTCGAACGGCACCGGGCCGGACAGCTGGTCGACGCGGAAGGGACGTCGGCTGCGTTCGACGGCCCGGTCGCGTTCCGTCGCGAAGGTGGCGAGGGCCGTGATGGCGGCGGCCTGCGACTGCCCGGTGCCGGCTGCGGCGAGCAGCGCGATCTGTGTCTCCGTCGCGGACTCGGAGGCGAACGCGCGTCCGTCGGGGACCTGCTCCGGCAGCTTCCGCGGGTTGAGCGACGCCAGCCCGTAGTCGCCCCGGTCCGACAGCCGGAGGACGAGCTTGTCCTCCACCAGGGTGGCCATCCGACTTGAGAGCAGCTGTCGGTCTCCGGTGACGACCAGGTGGATGCCGACGCTGGCGCCTTCGCGGAGCAACGTCATCACCTGGTCGGTCGGAGCGCCGTGGTCGAGCTCGCCGAGTGAGCCGACGAAGCCCTCCCAGCGGTCGAGCATGAAGACGATGTGCGGCAGACGTTCCGCCGGCACGACGGCCGCGGCACGCTGCTCGACGATGCTGGCGAAACCGCCGTCAGCCAGCACCTGCTGGCGCCGGGCGAGCTCCTGGGCCAGCTTGGTCAGCAGCCGCTGCGCTCGTTCGGTCTGGACACGCTGGACGACGGCGCCGGCGTGCGGGAGCGCCTGGATCGGCAGCAGCGCGCCGTTGCCGCAGTCGAGCGCGTACACGTGGACGTCGGCCGCCGAGGTGTTCCGGGCGATGGCTGCCGCGAGGGTCCGGAGCACCTGCGACCGGCCGCTCCGCGGGGCACCCACGACGTAGAGGTGCCCGTCGGAGTCGAGGTCGAGGCTGCGCACACGCTGCGCCTGCTCACCGGGGAAGTCCTGCAGCGCGAACGGCAGCGGACCCACCCGTGCATCCGTGGCGGTGCTGTCGTCGAGTTCCCACGCGCGGTCGTTGAGGTCAGTGAAGAGCAGCGTCTCCGGCAGGGCATCGAGCCAGGGACGGTACGGAGCCGGACCGCCGAGCTCCACCGCGGCCTCGGTCACGGCGCCGACGAGCTCCTGCAGGTCGGTTCGCTCGTCGGTGTGCTGCACCTCGGACTTCGGTGGTGCGGGCGGTGCGGTACCGAGCGCCGACCACGAGACCGCACCTGCCCAGACCTGCTTGCGCTGGGTCGACTGTCCGGGGCGACGGCCACCGACGCGACCCGACTGGAACGGCAGCAGCGCCCCGGCGCCCAGACGGATGTACCCGCGGCCGGGGGTGCTCTTCTGGATCTGGGCCGCGTCGCCGGCGTCGATCACGTCGGTGCTCTCGCTCGAGTCGGTGACCCGCAGTGCGATCCGCAGGTTCGTGTTCGCGCGGATGTCGTTCGAGACGACACCGGTCGGACGCTGCGTGGCGAGGATCAGGTGGATGCCGAGGGATCGACCGCGCTGGGCGATGTTCACCAGGCCGGTCACGAAGTCGGGCAGCTCCCGCACCAGGCTCGCGAACTCGTCGATGACGATGAGCAGCCGCGGCATCGGCGGCAGCGGTTCACCACGACCGAGGCGGTCGAGGTAGTCCTCGATGTCCTTCGCTGCCGCATCGGCCAACAGGTGCTCACGACGACGGAGTTCGGCACCCAGGGACTCGAGCGCTCGCTCCACCAGGTGCGTGTCGAGGTCGGTCACCATGCCGACGGTGTGCGGCAGCGGCGCGAAGTCGCGGAAGGCAGCCCCGCCCTTGTAGTCGATGAGAACGAAGTTCATGCCCTCTGGAGTGTTGGTCGCCGCGAGCGACGCGACGATCGTCTGCAGGAGCTCGGACTTGCCCGAACCCGTCGTGCCGGCGACGAGGCCGTGGGGGCCGTCCTTCCGCAGGTCGAACGCGAACGGTCCGTCGAGGCTCTCGCCCACGACGACCTCGGTGGTGCGTGGGCGCACGGACCACTTCCCGGTGATCGCCCGGGCCGTCGGCGGTTCGAGCAGCATGACGTCGAGCAACCGCGACGACGTGGGCAGTCCGCCGCCGTCGCTCTCGTCATCGGCGTCGACCATCGGCGCCACCGCTCGGGCGACCGTCTCGAACCAGCCGTCCGGGATCCGGTCGGGCCGCACGTCGGTGACCGTCGCCTGGCGCTGCGCGGCGACCCGGATGCGTTCCGGCCCGACGGTGACGACGACGGAGCACTCCTCGGGCAGCAGCCGTGCCTCTTCCTCGATGCAGATCGCTCGGACGCCGACAGCCGGCCCTTCCTTGAGGATGCGGATCAGACCGGGCAGCGCTCGGAGCCGCCGGGCGCCGTCGAGCACGACGACGATGTCCGGACCGGGGATCCCGCGCATGTTCGACTCACGCATCGCCCGCTGTCGCGCGTCGATCAGCTGACCGACTTCGGCAACCCGGGCGCCGAGCGTCTCGGCGTCGTTGCCGATCGCGATCACGGCGTCCTGTCCGAAGCCCGGCCGGGCCTGCGGGATCCACCGCAACCACGCCCACTCATCGGCCGATCGGGCGTCCGTCAGCACGACGAACTGCGTGTCACGCGGACTCTGGAGCACCGCGAGTTGCGCCACGAACCACGACGTCAGGTGCCGCGTGTGCTCGTCTCGGCCAGCGACGCCGACGACGCCCTGCACGCCGAGGTCGACGATCACCGGCACGTCCTCTGCCAGCTTGTCGACCGCGCGACGGTGCTCGAGCGCCGACGGGTCCTCGAGCACGACGCCGGACGGGACGTCAGCGGTCCCGACGCGGAGCGTCAGGTAGTCGGGATCGGTCCGGCGGCGCTCCCACAGGCGAGCGCGACGCCGCAACGCGACGTCGAGGACGGTCGCGGGGTCTGGTGCGCTCGTCCGCAGCTCGCGCTGGTACCGGACCACTGCCTCCAGGGCGTCGGCCTCGACCGCCTTCTTGGTCTCTTCGTACTCGGCAACGCGCTGCTTGTGGGTCTTCTTGCCGTTCCGACGGTCCCACCAGGCGTTGCCGAACATGATGATCGGCGACATCAGACCGAACGCGAGGTACGCGACGTTGTGGAAGATCGAGATCATCACGGCGGCCATGCCGAGCGGCGCGAGCGCCGCGATGATCGGAATGGACCGACGTGACTGCTGCGCCGGCACGGCTGGCAGCTTGAACACGGACGGGTGGTCCTCGGGCAGGAGCCGCGGCGGCCGGGTGTAGTCGAGCGAGCCGCCACCGGCGGTCAGGGTGATCGCCGCTCGGTCGGCGTCCGGCACCGCGACCGACAGCAGGGTGTCGCCGATCGTGACGATGCTGCCCGGCTCGACCGGGGTCTCGTCGTCGACCTCGGTGCGGTCCACCAGCACCGTGGATCCTTCGGTCGGCGTGATCGTGAACCGACGGTTGAGGTCGAGCCGCAGGATCGCGGCGTACTCCGGTGCGCTCCGGTCCGGCAGGGGCACCGTCGCGTCGGGCGCCGAACCGACGTGGGCGATGCCCGCATCGAGCACCACCACGGTGCCGGCACCCGGTCCGCCGACGATCCGCACGCTCGGCAGGTCACCGGGCAGGGGCAGGACCGGAGCCGGGGCCCCGAACGTCAGCCGAGCGCCCTCGAGCAGCACACCGTCACCGATGCGTGCGTGCGGGGTGGTCGGGACGGAGTCGACCGCGACGTCGACGATCGACGTGGCCCCTTGCCCGAGCCGCTTGGCGACGATCTCGACGATCTCGCCGAGCAGGGTGTCCTCGTCGCACTCCACCACGAAGTCGGCGGAGGCGCTCGACGGAAGGTGGCTCGCGGTGAACGTCAGGCGCACGTGTGGCGCCCCGCACCGGAGATCGTGGTCGTCGTGGTCGCAGCGCGGTGGTCGGACGAGGCCCCCCGCAGCGTCATGCTGCCGCTCATGGCCTGATTCTCGCAGGTTCCCCGGTCGGGCAGGTCGTGTTGCGTCCGGATTGTGGATGGGCGCTCGGCCTGGAGGCGCGGTGTGGGGGAGCGGGTCGGTTCACCTCGACGCGGGCTCAGTGCAGTCCCCATCGGTCACGTCGCGCCGTGGATGCGTCGGACACGAACGGCCAGGTCGTGCGCTGCACGTGCGCGGGGCGGTGCGCCGCCGCCAGCGGGCGTCGTCATCGTCCGCCCCTCGATGGACGGGATGCCTTCAGGTGACGACTTCCGATGACGACGCCGACGACCAACGCGAATGCCCACACGACGTACCGGATGAGCCACGCGGTCGGTCCGTCCCAGGGACCCGTGTCGTACTTGCCACCTGGGAGGAAGGAGACGCCGACACCGATGGCCAGCACGATCACCGTGTCGCGGGCGAATGCGGCCCAGCGGCGTCCGGGTGTGCGGGGGAGCCGTCGTGTCATCGCTTCCTTCGCGGGTCGGTGGTCGTGGTCGTTCTCACTCGGCATCTGGAGTGAGCACCAGCCCGAGGGCGAACTGGTCGACCAAGGGCGCAGCGAACGACTCGTCAGCCCGCTTCGGGATGAACGTGGTCAGGACGGCGGTCAGCGGATCGGGCAGCTGTCCGATGGGCTGCACCCATCGGATCGTCGTGGACGGAACCGCGCGGCGCAGGAGTGAGCGAGCCGGTGTCTCCGTCCGGTCGAGGATCCTCGTGGCGGGACCGAGTGCCGTCGTGACGGTGGACACATCGGCATCGGCTGTCCGTTCGGCGAGCGGGAGGAGTACGTCGTCGACCGCCTGGGCTGCAGCATCGAGTCCTGGGAAGTACTGGATGACCGTGTAGGCGAGTATCTCGATGGTCGGGGCGTCGGTCGTCAGGACGAAGAAGTCGTGGGCATCGACGTCGTTCCGCAGTCGTGCCAGTTCAGTCATCGCCGACTCGAGCGATCCTGCGACACGCTTCGGAACAGGCCGGTGGATGTGGCTGATCACGTTCGCTGTTGCGGCGCGCCCGGCGGTGGCCGGGTCGCCCTCGATGAACCTCGTCCAGGCGTTGACGTAATCGAATTCGAGTCCCATCAGGAGTTCTCCCTTCTCGGCTGTCCGGTCAATTCCTGCATCCCGTTGCGAGCCAGCGCCCGATGCTCGTCACTCCACGACGGGACTGGGCGGCCAGGTCTCCGCCGTCCCCTCCCACGCCGTGGCGGTGCCCGCCCGGAGGCTTTCGACCGGGGGGCCCTGGACCGACCAGCGTTCCGTCCGTCGTGGTGACGAAGACGGTCGTCGTGTTCATCGGGGAAGTGATCTGCGGGGGGAAGAACCCGAACCGAAGGCCGGGCGTACTCATCTCGCAGGAGTTCTGGAGCGTCCCCGCGGTCATGATCACGTCGACGGACTTGAACGGACGGACGTACCCGGGGAAGAGGCGGTAGGTGGTCGAGTTCGCCCAGCGCTTCGGCTTGCCGCGGACCTCCTCGGGCAGCGGGACGATGAGCCAGACTGCTCCAGCGAGGCCATCGAGGTCGAGCACCGCGCCCGGCATCGAGTCCGGGGCGCCCGTCACGACGCATCCCGGAGTCGGAGGCCCAACGCGAGGCGGTCGACGTGCGGAAGCGCGATATCGACGTTGGACTCGTGCGGGATGATCGAGGTGAGGATGGCCGAGCTGGACCGGACGTCGTCGGAGAACGGTTGGACCCAGCGAACCGAGGTCTTGCGTGTTCGACCCCGGAGGAACCCAGCCCGTTCGGGCGCATGACGGAGCGCGATCCGAGTCGCTGTGCCCAGGGGAGTCTCCGTCCGGCTGATGTCCGGGTCGGCGACGACACCTCCGTTCCGACGTTCCTCCCACGCGTCGTCGACGACGAACTGTTCCGCTCCGTCACCGTCGAAGTAGTGCACCGACGTGTAGGCGATGACCATCACACTGGGCGTGCTGGTGGTTAGGACTGCGAAGTCCGTCGTTGCGAACGTGTCACGGTACCGAGCAAGATCGCCGAACTCGCGCACGAGGCGAGCGTGATCCTTCGATGAGATCGGTCGTTCCGCGAAGCTCGCCGCACGAGTTGCCGCCGCTGCCCCGACCTCGTCCGGTACTCCGGGATCGATGAACGTCCAGGCGTCGATCGGCTGGAAGCACAGCGTCTTCACGGTTCGTCTCCTCTCGGCGCGCCGCTGGCCCACCACGCGGCCATCGGGAGCGCACCGTGCTCGCTGATCAAGGCTCTGCGCCGGTAGGCGACCCAGGACAGGGCAGGGAATGCCACAGCGACCAAGACGGCTGCGCCGACGAGGCCCCAGCTCCCGGCCGGGATGGTCCAGATCATGGTCAGCAGGCCGGCGATCGGGACGGTTGCCAGCGTCGCTGACCGTGCGCTCATCCGCTTCCGCAAGTCCGCTGCCTGCTTCGTCGGATCTCCGACGCGCACGGAGGTCTCGTGCCAGCCCAGCCAAAAGCTGAGCACGAGGTTCGTCGCGGCGGCGGTGAGACAGAGGGCGCCAGCCCAGGGCGCTCCCGCTGCGAACGGCATGACCGCGGCCGAGACCGGCAGGAACGTGCCGAAGAGCACCGGCGTCACCCGTGGCACTCCGAGCTGGTTGAACGACGACAGGGACTCCTTTGCGGTGTCCAGGTTCGAGTGTGTGTCGAGGCGCTGTCCCGGGGAGGACCGGATGTCGGCCTGATGGGACGTGACGATGCCGAGCGCGTTGCAGAACTTCTCGAGCTCGTCGGGTCCGGAGGGGTACCAGGTGGCGGCGTGGAGTTCTGCTCGCACCGTACCGGTGCCGTCAACGAGCAACGCAGCGTGATGGTCACCGACTGTGAACACCACACGGCTCACGGCCATCGGAAAGAGCGTGGACGACGGCGTCTCCAACCTGCGCCACAGCCCCTGACCGTCGGTGAGCAGCAATCGGTGTCCACTGTCGATCGCGAACGAGGCCGCCTCCGTGAACCAGGACGGACCGTGTGGACGGATCGCGTTCGACGGTTCCTGCCGGACGTGCCGTCTACCGGCCATGACCTGGACGGCAGCGACGAGGACGGCAAGCGATGCCGCGATCGGTGGGAGGCACCACAACTCGAAGGGGAGTCCATGCCCTGCCAAGGCCACGACGACCGCAGCGATCGCGGAGATCGGGATGAGTGAACCACCACCGAGGAGCGCAACACGAGCGATGATCTCCGCTCGGGTGAACAGGGACGGAAGCCGTGGCACGATCACTGTCGGTCGTATTGCATCACTGAGCACCGTCGAGGCCCCGTAGCGCCGGATGAGCAGCGCGAGACCGCTGGAGTCGAGTGCCGTGACCAACTGCGTCGGTGTCGGGGGACTCATCCACCAGTCATCGATCGGCAGGACGAACTCTCGCCCGTGTTCGTCACGGATCGCGACGGCTCCGTTCCCCGGTCTCGCGACGACCGAGCGCGGAACATCTGACCAATCGACCGCCCAAGCAGCGGTGATCCGCCCGGTGAGGGCGATGTCGTCCTTCGCCCGCACGCCGTGCAGACGGCCCGCTACGAGAGCGAGGGCTTCGAACTGTCCCTGTGCGGCAAGTCGGTCGCTCAGGATGGCCGCATGCGCGACCAGCTCTGCGGCCTCGATGACGGTCATCGCCAGTCGACGCGCATGTCGCGGAGGAGCTCGTCGAGCATGGGCCGCGCGAGGGTGCTGTCGTTCTCGTCGGGGACGAAGAAGGAGACGACGACAGTCATGTCGTTCGCATCTTCGACGATCGGGACGATGGCCCGAACGACGAGTTTCACCGACTGCGCTCGCCTACCGGAGGTCCGTTCCCGCATCTCCACGAGCGTTGCTCGGCCGACGGGCAGATCGAGCATCGTGACGCCGGCGTCGCCGATGCCGGACGGACGCGGTGCACGAGCGTCCTCGACGAAGGTGTCCGCTCGGTCGATGCCGGCGATGCTGTGCACCACTGCGTAGCCGATGACACGGACCTCCGGCGACGTCGTCGAGAGCACGAAGCAGCTCTCCGCTTTCGCCGCCGCTTGAAAGGCAACGACTTCGCGCATCACCGAGCGGAGCGTCGTGCGTTCCCGGCGTTTCGGCCGGTGCTTTGCCTGGGCGAGAGCCTGCTCCACCGCCGCATCGGTCACTTGGTCCGGGTCCCCGTCCTCATCGAGCAGCGTCCAGGCGCGGTTGTAATTCCACAGTAGGCGGGTCATTCGTCTCCTCTCGGGGCTCCGATCACGAACCAACGTCCGAGCCCTGCCGGGACTCTTCCTCGCTCGGCTCGACGCCGACGGAACGAGAGCCACGAAATGAACGGGACGGCGAGGACCAGGAACAGGATGCTGAATGCCGGGAACACATTGCCCTGCAAGAGGTACCAGATTGCGACCGCTGTCCCGATGAGCGGCACTCCCGCCGTGATGAGGTGACGCCGAGTGGCCATGGGGCGGTCGGGTCGCCCGTGCTGTTCTGGGCGGATGGGCGCAACGGGGAGCCGCGAACTCGACTCGACGACGAAGACCGCCGTGACCACGGTCACCGCGATGGCCGCGAACAGGGCGGTGACGAACGTTGCAGCCGCACCCGGATTCGCGGAGCGGGCTCCCGCGAGCACGACCGTCGTGAAGGCAGACGACGCGAGGAACGGGTAGGCGGGCACCGCACCGACAGCGTTGGGCAGCATCAGCGACGACGGCCCGATGCGGCTGTTGCGCATCTCGTCGAGGGCGATCGCGGGCTGATTGCGCAGATCCTCGGATGTGTCCGTGATCACGCCGAGTCCCTGCAGGAGTTCTGCGAGGACGAGGACGGCATCCGGTGATGGTGCCCACAGACGCAGCGGGAGCTGCGCGCGCACGGTGTTCGTCCCGTCGATCAGCAGGACTCGTGGACTTTCGTCGTGGACGAACACCGCCCGGACGACTGCGTCTTGACCGAGCTGACGATCCGCCGTCGCCAGTCGCTGGGTGACGCCCTGCCCATCGGTGAGGACCAACCCTTGATCGTCGGTTCCGATGAACGCCGAGTCGCGGAACCAAGAGGGGCCGTCAACGGGCCGCAGCTTCGGTCCGCTCGACAACGCCGGCCGATGCTTCCGAGCCACCGCGAGAGCGAACACCGCGATCGCGTTCGCAGCAGCCGCACCGGCTGCGATCCATCCGAAGACATCAGCGGGCACTGCGGTCACGATCGGGCCGAACACATCTGACAGGAAGGCGCTCAGGCCGATCAGGATGACGATGATGAGCAGGTTCTGCCCCCTCGTGCGGCGTCGTTCGTCCGTCGTGATCAGGACGTCGGCGGAGGCGAAGTTGCCCGGGGGCGGCGCAACGGTGCCGAAACGGTCGAGCAGCGTCTGGAAACCGCTCGAACGGAGCGCGACGTCCGCCGGTGCGACCGAGACCGGCGACATCCACCAAACGTCGATCGGGATGAGGAAGAGCCAGCCGCTCACGTCCTCGAGCAGCACAGCGCCGTTGTTGGCTGTCCGAGCAACACGAGGCGGGAGCACGGCCCCGTCCAGGAACCAGGCGCGTACGACGCGATCCGTCACGATCCGTTCACCACTGCGGTGCGTCAGCACGATCCGGTCGTGGTCGTCGAGTGTGACGCTGGTCGCGGCGGTCGAGGCGGCGATGCGGTCGCTCCAGGCGGCAGCACGAGCAAGGATCTCAGGCATCGATGACGATCTTCGCAGCGAGCGCGTCGATCCGCACGATCAAGCGCTCGGCGAGTGCGGGGTGGACGCTGCTCGATGAGAGCACCAGGAGTTCGTCGCGCACCACCCATGACCACGATGCTTGGACTGCCACGAGCGCTGGTCCTTCTGGTCGCTCCACGGCAAGACGTTGGACCAGCCGCAGAGCGCGGCCGCTGGTCGTGGTGATCATCGACTCGTCGATCGTGCCGATCGGATCGGGCACACGAAGCTCGGCTCGCACGACTCCGGCGGGACGACCGGCAAGCGGGGTCGTTCGTGCAGCGAGCCAGCCGAGGGGGCGCGCATCATCCACAACCGTCCAGGCGGCTGCTGCGTCCGTCTCGTTGAGCAGCCTGATGAGCGTCGGCGCGCTCGAGGGATCGTGACGGTGATCGTCCAAGCCGAGCGGAAGGAGGGCGTCGTTCGATGGCCAGGTGACCTTCACCGCGGCCGCTCCCACTCGAAGCCGGTCATGAGGATGTCGAAGTGCACGACGCGCTCGTCCGTGAAGGGGGCACCAGCGCACTGGAACGAGATCAATGCGAAGGAGCCGGGCTCGTGCGGGACCGGCAGGAGGTAATCGACACGGGTCGTCCTCGCAGGCCCGCTCGCTTCTGAACCGGCCAGGAACGCTGCTGCCACATTGGTGGGGATCCGCGGTGGCAGTCGTTCTGCGCCGATCTCTCCGTGCGACAGGGCACGAAGCGCCAGCCCCGTAGGCAACTCCGTGGTCGTCGTCGATGCTCCGAGCACCGGAGCGACATCGCCGAGATCGAGTTCGGCGATGGCGGGTCCGAGGTACGCGACACCGACCGTGAACAGCATGTTCATCGGCACTCCGCCGAACTGGCCGTCGAAGAAGTAGAGGTCGGTTGTACCAGCGTCTGACATCGTCGTGAAAGCTGACCCGATGTCGTCGCGCGCGCGACGCCGAGCCTCGACTGCGGTCGGGTCATCACCACCAAGCAAGACGAGATGGCGGTCAGCGAAGGTGCGCGAAGCGCGCCGTGGGTCGCCGTCGATCGGGTACCGGTACCACCCGTCGGGCAAGAGGAGACGGTACTGCGTCACAGCGACCCGACGTGGATTTCGCTCTTCGTCTTCCAGTACCCGTTCCAGTCGGTGGCGGCGGTGATGACCGTCTCCACCGGCTTGGGCAGATCGGGCAGGCCGGGGAGACCGGAGCCAGCCACGACTCCGTTCGCCAGCGCTGCGCGGGTTGCGGCCTCTCGTGCGAGCGCGGAGTCGGGAGCGAGCTTCAAGACCTGTGTGGTCTCCATGAGCCCTCCGGCCACGTACGTGTCCAGCAGCGCCGTGAGGGGCTTCCGGCCGACGGCTTCAGCCTCACGGACGCCCTCGCCTGCTCCCCGGAGGAAGGCGCTCATCTCCCCGCCGACACCGGCGTTCGCGGTCCGCGCCGCTGCTGCGGCCGACGCGGCTCGCGTCTCACCGACTGCTCCGCGGAGCATGCCCATGGCAGAGCCCGCGTACTTGGCGGCTCCGAAACCGACTGCCGCCAGGGCGAACCCGATGGCATCGTCGCCGACGTCCTTTGCTGTCGCGTCGCCAGCCATCGACTGCGTCGCCGTGATCAACAGCTTCGCACCCGCCACGGCGAGCCCGATGAGAGCGATCACCGGGAGGGCGGCGGGGAAGAAGATCGCTGCGATGACCGTCACGACGAGGAGCACCGACCCGACGGCGTCGAGCGCGTCCTTGATGACGTTGAGCACCCCTCGCGCATCGTGGATCGCCTGCTTCACGTGGTCGAACCAGCCGTCCTTCAGCCCGTCGTCCGCGCCGGAACGGATGCGATCGGCGACCCGGCTAGCGAGGTCCCCGTACTCGCCTTCCTCGCCAAACCGCCCCGCGAGACGGAAGATGATCGCCTTCGCCGCGTCGATGTCGCTCTGCGCAGCGTCCACCGCCCGGTCCTGCGCGTCGACCTGGTCCTGGTGCTCCGGCGTGTCCGGCGCGGCGGTCAGGGTCTGGCCGGCGGCGGCTCGGTGCGCGTCCTGAGCCTCTTGCGCACGGGCGAGGGCAGCATCGGCTTCCTGCTGGATGCCCTCGAGCCCGTTCGCCCAGTCGTCGAGCGCCGCGGCGAGTTGGGTGTAGCGACCCTTCGCCTTCTCGATGGCGCCGGCGAGGTCACCGGCCGAGTCGCGGAACTTGGTACCCGACTCGCTCTCCCAACCCTCGCCGTCCTTGAGGGAATTGAGGCGGTTGACCTGCTCGGTGATGGCTCGTTCGATCGAACGAGCGCCCGATGCGGACTGGCGGATCTCCGTGGGATCGCCGGGCACCGGGTCGATCGGCAGGTCGACGGCGCTCCAGTCGGTGGGACGCGCCATCAGCTGTCCTTCCGGAGGATCTTGTTGGCGAGTTCGACCTCGGTCTGCGTGAAACCGTCGTGTGCGCTCTCAGCCATCTCGGCGACCGCCTTGATCGACTCCTGGAGCCGCCCCCGGCGGATGTCCCAGTTGCTGGCGAACTCGTCGATCGCACTGACGATGGTCGACGAGCCGACTCCGGACTTGTAGTCAGCAGCGGTCGAGGCGACGTGTTCGAAGTCGCCGTGTAGCCGCGAGAGATCAGCTGCCAGGCCGCCGATCATGTCGAGATCGAGTTTGAGCGTGCCGCCCACGGTCCCCCCGTTGGTCAAGTCGTCGTTCGAAGTGTGTGCTGCCGGAGCAGCGAGAGCGGTGGCCGACGCCCGAAGACGCCGGCCACCACCGTTCCGAGCCGGTCTCAGCCGATGCTGGACGCGAGCTGCTCGTCGGTCGACTCGAGGGTGTTCGCCGCGCTCTCGAGGAACCCGGCCATGCCGTCGATGGCCTGGATCGTCTGCGTCGCGCCGGAGTTGAACTCCGAGTACGTCGAGTCGAAGGCCTTCGAGGACTTGTCGGTGACGTAGCCCGACGAGACGAGGTTGTCGATCTGGCTCTTGAGCTGGCTCAGCTGGTCTTCGATGGCCTTCTGGCCGTTGCGAAGCTGCGAAGCCTGGTTGCGAAGATCGTCGTAGGTGACGTTGACATTGGCCATGGCGCATGCCCTCCCGATGCGGATGTGAAGTACCGGGCGACCCCCGGCGCGGTTCGACCATACTTGATCGCGTTGCATCTCGCACCACTTCTGAACAATCACCAGAACGAGGGGTACACGGTGGCTCGACGCCGGAAGGACGACGACACTCCGAAGCGCCCGGCGGTCACGCGTGCCGACGTCGAGCGCGACCGGCAGGCCGGGTACCTGTCTCGCGCCTGGGTGCTGCCCGCGGCTCCGGTGTCGGACGACGAGCCGGACGCCGTAGTCCGGACGGAGCAGCCGCTGCCGACGATCGGCATCGTGCCGCGACTCGTGCTCGAGGTCGCGCCGGGCACCGTCGTGCCGCTCGACCAGCCGGTCGTCGTGGGGCGACGCGTCCCGACCGCGCCGGGGCGACGAGCCGTGTTGCTCGACGACCCGGGGAAGTCGGTGTCGCGCGAGCACGCCGCGATGCGGCCGACCGGGGACGGCGGCCTGGTGGTCGAGGACCTCGGCTCCTCGAACGGCACGGTGGTCGTCCGTGCATCCGGCGCGCAGGAACCCAGCGTGGGCGGCGCACAGGTCATCGCCCGGCCCGGTGACGTCGTGATGGTGGGGGACTACGCCGTGCGGGTACTCGCAGGCTGACCAGCACCAGCACCAGCACCAGCACCAGCCGTCGCGTACCGCCCAGCGGTCCGCCGCATCGCCCGCAGCAGCAGCGGCCCCGGCAGCCGCAGCAGGGCCCCCGGCACGAGCGCCCGCACCCCGGCCACCACCCGGACGGTGCGCCGGAAGCGCCGTTCCTCCCGCGGCCCCCAGGCGAAGCCGTACGCCGTGCGCACCCGTTCCGGCAGCAGCCCCACGGTCACGATGCGGACGAGGGGCATCGCCGCCCGCACCCACAGCGGCGCGAACCGCGGGTGCAGCAGGTCGCGGACGACCCCGCGGGCGTCGTCGGTGACCTCGAGTCCGTCGAGCGTCTGCTGCCAGTACCGGTCGAACGCCGCCACCGAGGTTGGCCAACGCTCCGGCGGCACCCGTAGCGCCGTGGCGATCGGGGCGTAGGCGGCGAGGACCTGCTCGGCGCGGGCCGCGGAGACGCGTGTGCCGAACAGGTCGTGCGCCCGCCGGGCGGAGTCGAACAGGGTCGCGGCCACCCAGAGTTGCCGGTCGACGTCGTCGGCGCCGGCGACGGGCCGGTGCGCACGGTTGACGAAGCCCGCTGCGGTCGCCGAGTCGGTGTCGGTGCCGATGACGACGGCGTAGACGAACATCAGGGTGTGGGCGAGCCGCTGCTGGGGTCGCCTGGCGAAGTCCGAGTGCCGTCGGACACCGGCCGCGACGACCGGGTCGGCGATCTGCAGCAGGATGGCGCGGCCTCCCGCGGCCACGGGCGTGCTGTCGGCGAGGAACCGCCGCAGGTGACGGTCGTGCACGCGACCAGCAGTCGGACGGGAGGCACGGTGCGGGTCGTGTGTCGCGCCTCCAGGCCGTGGGGTGGTCACGCCGCACCCCGTCGGCGTCGCGCCCACAGGACGGGCCACAGGTCCGCGGCGATCGCCGCCAGGAGCGCGACCGCGCCCACGACCAGGGCGACCAGTGCGGACGAGGCACCGACGGGCGCGTCACCGGTCAGGGCGAGGAGCGTCGCGACGAGCCAGATCGCGGGGAGCGGCCAGAGGCGGGTCGGTGATCCGGTGACGACCGCACCGACGACGCCGACGACGAGGAGCGGGACCCAGCGGCCACCGGGCTCCGAGCGGGCGGCGAGGTGTGCCGCGGCGGCGACCAGCAGCATCGCCGCGACCGCCAGCAGCCGCGCTGCCGAGGGCATGCTGCGGACGCTGGCACGGACTCGTCGGAACACGGCCCGATGCTACCGAGCCGTGTTCCGGGGGAGCCTGATCAGGTCAGCGCTCAGAGCGGCTTCGTGCCGAGGTCGTTGCCGAGGTCGGCGCGGTCCTCGTCCTGCTCGTTCTCGTGCTCCCACAGGTCGGGCGAGCCCTCGCGCGGGGACCCGCCGGTCGGACCGTCGTCGGAGCCGTCACCGGGCTGCGGCTCCACCGTCTCACCGGCGACCGCGTCGTTCGTCACCGTCTCGAGGGACTCCTCGGCCTCGTCCACCTCGTACGGGCCGACGTGCTCACGGTCGATGTCGTCGTCGCGACGCTGCTGGGACTCGAAGTCGTCGACGGGGCTGATGCCGGGGTCGCTCATGGTGGTTCCTTTCCGTTGCGGGCTTCCTGCCTACCCGCCGGCGCTTGGCGGCCGTCCGGTTTCGTGTCGTGTTCACCCGGGCGTCACCTTCCGGTCACACCGCCACGGCAGCATCGCCGATGCTCGGGGGAGTGGAGCGCGGTCGCCGACGGGTGGTCGAGCGACCGCGCCTTCCCCGCCCGGGCCGGCCGGGCCGTCCGGGCCCGTGCGCCGGCCGCCGGTGCGCTTCGTCCGTGCCGCTGTCAGACGCGTTCGAGCAGGTCGCGTTCCTCGACGTCGGCGAGTGCGAGGGTGCGGTAGCCGGCGGACTCGAAGAACACCGTGATGCGGTCCTCTTCCGTGCTCATCACCACGCCCGTGCCCCACTCGGCGTGCTCGACGCGGGCATCCGGCGGCCAGGCGGCGTCGTTCGCACCGTCGGCGACGTGGGCGGAGGCCTCACGGGCGGTGCCGGACGAGCAGGTGTCGCAGTTGCCGCACGGCTCCGGTAGCTCGTCGCCGAAGTAGCCGAGCAGGAACTGCCGGCGGCACCCGGTCGTCTCGGCGAGCTGGCGCATCATCGCGATGCGGGACTCCTCGACCCGTTCCCGTTCGGCGGCACGGTCGGCTGTCGCACGTGCGGCACGGTCGGCGTCCTGCGGGCCGTCCGGCACCCGGGAGACACCGTCCACGTCGTCGCGCAGGGCGCCGGCGTCGAGCAGGGCGTTGAGTGCTCGACCGGCGGTGCGGGCCGACAGGCCGGAGGCTTCCACCAGCGCGGAGCGGGCGATCGAGCCGGTCGCCGGGACGGCGTCGAACACGGCCCGGACCGAGGCGGGCCGCGGCGAGCCGGACGCGAAGAACGTGCGCAGGCCGAAGTCCTCGGCGCGGTAGTGCAGGGTGGCGCCGGCCGGTTCCGCGTCCCGCCCGGCCCGCCCGATCTCCTGGTAGTAGGCGTCGATCGACTCGGGGACGTCGGCGTGCACGACGTACCGGACGTCGGGCTTGTCGATGCCCATGCCGAAGGCACTCGTCGCGACCACCACGTCGACGTCGCCGTCCAGGAACCCGGTGTGCACGGCCTCGCGCTCCGCCACCCGCATGCCGGCGTGGTACGGCTGCGCACGACGACCGCGGGCGGCGAGGGCGTCGGCGTACTCCGTCGTCGCCGCGCGGGTGGCGACGTAGACGACCGTGGGACCGTCGAGCTCGGCGACCTGGTCGACCACGGCCTGGCGCTTCTCGGCGTCCTCGGCGTGCCGAACCACCTCGAGCCGGATGCCGGGACGGTCGAACCCTGAGGCGAGCACGAACGGGTCGCGCATGCCGAGCCGCTCGACGATGTCGTCCCGGACCGGAGCGGACCCCGTCGCGGTCAGGGCGAGCACCGGCGGGCGGCCCAGGCGCTCCGCGACCTCGCCGAGCGCCAGGTAGTCGGGTCGGAAGTCATGGCCCCACGACGAGATGCAGTGCGCCTCGTCGACGGCGACCAGTGCGACCCCGGCGTCGCGGAGGCGCTCGAGCACGTCGTCCTTCACCAGCTGTTCGGGGGCCAGGAACACGTAGCCGACCTCGCCCGCGGTGACGGCGTCCCATGCATCGGCGACGTCCCGTGCCTTCTTCGTGGCGTTCAGGGCGACGGCTCGGGGGGCGTCGGGATGGTGCTCGAGCCCGACCACCTGGTCCTCCTGCAGCGCCACGAGCGGGGAGACGACCACGACGAGGCCGTCCAGTCCGAGGCCGGCGACCTGGTAGATCGCGGATTTCCCCGATCCGGTGGGCATGACCGCCAGGGCGTCGCGGTGTTCGAGCACCGCGTCGATGACGGACTCCTGGTCGGGGCGGAGCTTCCAGCCGAAGACCTCGGTGGCGCGGGTACGGAGTTCGGGTTGCACCGATCCACAGTGCCGAGCGCCAGCTCGGGCCGGTCCCAGCGGTGCGCGCAGCGGCTCATGCGCGTCGGGGCGGACCGGGGCCTGGCATCCGTGCACCGGCCGTCCACCGAGCAGCGCTAGGCTGCGTGGCGGCCGTTGTCTCGACATCGAGCGACCCTCGATGTGGAGTGCGCGACCGGGAAACCGATGCCGATCGCACGAACCGTGCGGGAAGAAGAACAGCGTGGATCTTTTCGAGTATCAGGCCAGGGACCTCTTCGAGTCCTACGGCGTCCCCGTGTTGCAGGGGATCATCGCCGACACCCCCGAGCAGGCGAAGGCGGCGGCCGAGAAGATCGGTGGCGTCGTGGTCGTCAAGGCGCAGGTGAAGGTCGGCGGTCGCGGCAAGGCCGGCGGCGTGAAGGTCGCGAAGACCCCGGACGAGGCGTTCGAGCACGCGCAGGCCATCCTCGGCCTCGACATCAAGGGCCACACCGTCCAGCGCGTCATGGTCGCCCAGGGTGCGGACATCGCCGAGGAGTTCTACTTCTCCGTGCTGCTCGACCGGGCCAACCGCTCCTACCTCTCGCTCACCAGCGTCGAGGGCGGCATGGAGATCGAGCAGCTCGCCGTCGAGAAGCCCGAGGCGCTCGCCCGGGTCGAGGTCGACCCGCTGACGGGCATCGACAAGGCCGCCGCGCTCGAGATCGCTCGGCAGGCGAACTTCCCATCGGAGCTGCAGGACGCCGTCGCCGACGTCTTCGTCAAGCTCTACGACGTCTACAAGGGCGAGGACGCGACCCTCGTCGAGGTGAACCCCCTCGTCCGCACCGGCGACGGCCAGATCCTGGCACTCGACGGCAAGGTCTCGCTCGACGAGAACGCCGACTTCCGCCACGAGGGCCACAAGGACCTCGAGGACACCGCCAGCGAGGACCCGCTCGAGGCCAAGGCGAAGGCCCACGGCCTGAACTACGTCAAGCTCGACGGCCAGGTCGGCGTCATCGGCAACGGCGCGGGGCTCGTCATGTCGACGCTCGACGTCGTCGCCTACGCCGGTGAGCGCCACGGCGGCGTGAAGCCCGCCAACTTCCTCGACATCGGCGGCGGCGCCTCGGCCGAGGTCATGGCCAACGGCCTCGACGTCATCCTCGGCGACCCGCAGGTGAAGAGCGTCTTCGTGAACGTCTTCGGCGGCATCACCGCGTGCGACGCCGTCGCGAACGGCATCGTCGCCGCGCTCGGCATCCTCGGCGACGCGGCCACCAAGCCGCTCGTCGTGCGCCTCGACGGCAACAACGTGGAAGAGGGTCGCCGGATCCTGGCGGAGGCAGCGCACCCGCTCGTCACCGTCGCCGCGACCATGGACGATGCGGCCGAGAAGGCCGCCGAACTCGCCGCCGCAGCGGCCTGAAGGGACTGACCATGTCGATCTTCCTCAACAAGGACTCCAAGGTCATCGTCCAGGGCATCACCGGTGGCGAGGGCACGAAGCACACCGCCCTGATGCTCAAGGCCGGCACGAACGTCGTCGGCGGCGTGAACGCCCGCAAGGCCGGCACCACCGTCACCCACGGCGACGTGTCGCTGCCGGTCTTCGGCTCGGTGCGCGAGGCCATCGACACCACCGGTGCCGACGTCTCGATCGTCTTCGTCCCGCCGGCGTTCGCGAAGGACGCGGTGATGGAGGCCATCGACGCCGAGATCCCGCTCGTCGTCGTCATCACCGAGGGCATCCCCGTGCAGGACTCGGCCGAGTTCTGGGCGCACGCCAAGGCGAAGGGCGGAACGACCCGGATCATCGGGCCGAACTGCCCGGGCATCATCACCCCGGGGGAGTCCCTCGTCGGCATCACCCCGGCGACGATCACCGGCAAGGGCCCGATCGGGCTCGTCTCGAAGTCCGGCACCCTGACCTACCAGATGATGTACGAGCTCCGAGACCTCGGCTTCTCGACCGCCATCGGCATCGGCGGCGACCCGGTCATCGGCACGACGCACATCGATGCGCTCGCCGCGTTCGAGGCCGACCCCGAGACCGACGCCATCGTGATGATCGGTGAGATCGGTGGCGACGCCGAAGAGCGTGCGGCCGAGTTCATCAAGGCGCACGTCACGAAGCCCGTCGTCGGCTACGTCGCGGGCTTCACGGCCCCCGAGGGCAAGACGATGGGGCACGCCGGCGCGATCGTGTCCGGTTCGGCCGGTACCGCCGAGGCGAAGAAGCAGGCGCTAGAGGCCGCCGGCGTCAAGGTCGGCAAGACGCCGTCCGAGACCGCCGCGCTGCTGCGCGAGGTCGTCGCCGCTCGCTAGCGACCAGCCCGTTCCGCAAAACACCGGTGTTCGTCGGTTGAACCGCGTCCTGCGCGTGTTCGTCCTGCGAACACCGGTGTTTTGCGTCGGCAGCCGCGCGGCTCCGGGGCGGCCGCGCGAGGGGCACGTATCCTCGCTGCGATGAACCGCCTGGGAACCGCTCTGCTCGCCGCGATCGAGGCGGTCGTGACGGTCGGCGTCGGCATCGGGATCGCCCTCGTGCCCCTGACGCTCCTCTGGGGGTTCGAGTACGGCCTGCAGGTCGACTGGGACGTGTTCTGGAAGGCCACCGGCAGCGTCTGGCTGGTCGGGCACGGCGTCGACGTCTCGTTCCTGCTCGGCTCCGCACTCGCCAAGAGCACCGGGGTCAGCGGCGCGGCCGACCCCATCCACGTGACCCTGGCAGCCCTCGGGTTCGCGGTCGTGACGGCCTGGCTCGGCGCCCGTGCCGGACGTCGGTTCGCGGAGACCGAGCACCGCACCACCGGGCTGCTGGTCGGGACCGCCGCCGTCGCGCTCCTCGGTCTGGCCGTCGCACTGTCGTCGACCTCGGCTGCCACCCGCCCCACGCTCTGGCAGGCCGTGGTGCTGCCGGCGCTCTGGTTCGGGATCCCCGCACTCGCCGCCTCCGAGGTCTGCCGTCGCCGCCGTGACCTGCCCGCCGACGCCGGCACCCAGCGGGTCATCGACCTGGTCGACCGCATCCCCGCCGTCTGGCGGTCCGTCGCCGGGTTCGGCCTGCGCGCCGGGACCGCCGCGACCGCCGTGGTCGTCGGCGTGGCCGCGGTGCTGGTCGGCCTGCTCCTCTTCACGTCCTTCGCCGAGGTCATCACCCTGTACGAGCAGTCGCACGCCGGGGTCATCGGCGGCGTCGCGCTCACCGTCGGGCAGCTCGCGTTCCTGCCGGACTTCGTCGGGTGGGCCACCTCGTGGTTGATCGGCCCCGGGTTCGCCATCGGCACCGGGTCGAGCGTGTCCCCGATCGCCACGACCCTGGGCCCGATCCCCGGGCTGCCGGTCTTCGGCGCGCTGCCGACCTCTGGTCACACCTTCGGGCTCGTCTGGATCCTCGTGCCGGTCATCGCCGGGTTCGCGATCGGCGGCTCGATGCGGCCGCGGTTGGTGCGGGCCCTGGGCGCCGCCGACTCCGCGCTGCACCGTGCGCTCGGCGGTGTCGTCGCGGGACTCGTGGCCGGGGTGCTCACGGGGCTCATCGCCTGGGTGTCCTCCGGTTCGTTCGGCCCCGGCCGCCTGGCCGACGTCGGTCCGCACGCCCTCGCGGTCGGCGGGTTCGCCGCACTCGAGGTCGGCCTGCCGGCGATCATCGCGCTCGCCGCGGGCAGTGACCTGGTCCGGCTGCCGGACCGCGGTTGGACGCGAGAGCGCTGGACCGAGGCCGACGAAGCCGACGATGCCCACGACACGGCGCGCGCCGGGGTCGACGTCGGCGAGGGGTCCCTGCTCGCCGCGCTCGACCAGGCCGGTGCCGGGCGCACCACCGATGTACACCGCTTCGTGGTCGAGGAGTCCCACGACGGGTCGACCGCTGCACGGCCCCGTGCGACGACCGAACACCTGACCGAGCCGGTCAGCAGCGAGCCGATCGGCAGCGAGCCCGCCGACGCGGCACCCGCACGGCCCACCTCCGCACCCACACGGCCCGCCTCTGCACCCGTCGCACCGCGCGCGGGCGACACGGACCACGACGTCGAGCTCCCCGACTGGGCGAAGACCGACGCGGTGGCCGCCGACCGTCTGGCCGCCGAGCCCGACCCGGAGCGCCGCAGTGCCGGACGAGCAGCGCTGGGTGGCCTCCGCGACCGCCTGGCCGACGCGGCCGAGGGCGTCCGGGGTCGAGCCGGTGCACTCCGCGACCGTGTGACCGGTTCCGACCCCGAGCCGGATCGACCCAGCCCCGAGCGGCCCGCAGCACCCGCGTCCACACCCGCACCCACCCCGGTGCCCACCGACGCCCAGCCCGCGTTCCCGTGGAGCACCGAGGAGTTCGTGGCCGGCCGCGACGACGTCGACGAGACGGCCGAGGCGGACCGCGTGGACGTCGCGCCCGACACCCGAGCGCCCGCGTCGAAGCCGACGGAGCCGTCCCGCCCGGCGAAGTGGGACGTCACCGACCAGATCCCCGAGGACGAGCTGCCCTGGTGGCGGCAGCCGAAGGACGACCGGTAACAGCGCCCCTCGCGTGCGTGCCTGCCGGTAGGGTTGGTGCCGTGCTCGAACTGGTCGTCCTGATCTCCGGTACCGGGTCGAACCTCCGAGCCCTGCTCGAAGCGACCTTCGACGCCGAGTACCCCGCCCGTGTCGTCGCCATCGGTGCCGACCGTGACGCCGAGGGTCTCGGCCTGGGCGAGGAGTTCTCGATCCCGACCTTCACGGTGCCGTTCACCCGCTACGACTCCCGCGCCGAGTGGGGCCAGGCCCTGGCGGAGCAGATCCGCCCGTGGTCGCCCGACCTGCTCGTGCTCTCCGGCCTGATGCGCCTGCTGCCCCCGGCCGTGGTGTCCGAGTTCGCCCCGGGGATCATCAACACCCACCCGGCGTACCTGCCCGAGTTCCCCGGCGCCCACGGCGTGCGGGACGCCCTGGCCGCCGGGGTCACCGAGACCGGTGCGAGCGTCATCGCGGTCGACGACGGCGTCGACACGGGGCCGATCCTCGCGCAGGAGCGCATCCCGGTGCTGCCGGGCGACACCGAGTCGACGCTGCACGACCGCATCAAGCCGGTCGAGCGCCGCCTGCTCATCCAGACCATCCTCGACATCGCCAACGGCACCACCGACCTGAAGGGCACCCCGAGCGCATGAGCGTGCACGCAGCCGACCCCAGCCTCTACCGCGACCGTGACGTGGTCCCGGTCCGCCGTGCACTCATCTCGGTGAGCGACAAGTCCGGCCTGCTCGAGCTCGCCGGAGCACTGGCCGACTCCGGGGTCGAGATCGTGTCGACCGGCTCCACCGCCCAGACCATCCGCGACGCGGGCTACGCCGTCACCGACGTCGCGAGCGTCACCGGGTTCCCGGAGTCCCTCGACGGTCGCGTGAAGACGCTGCACCCGTCGGTGCACGCCGGCCTGCTCGCCGACCTCCGGCTCGAGTCGCACGAGCAGCAGCTCGCCGACCTCGACATCGCGCCGTTCGAGCTCGTCGTCGTGAACCTCTACCCGTTCGTCGAGACCGTGGCGTCGGGTGCCGACACCGCGACCGTGGTCGAGAACGTCGACATCGGCGGCCCCGCGATGGTCCGTGCCTCGGCGAAGAACCACCCGAACGTGGCGATCGTCGTCTCCCCGGCGTCCTACCCCGAGGTCGTCGAGGCCGTCCGTGCCGGCGGCACCACGCTCGAGCTCCGGAAGCGCCTCGCCGCCCAGGCCTTCGCGCACACCGCCGCCTACGACACCGCGGTGGCGTCCTACTTCGCGAGCGACGTCGTCACCGCCGCCGCGGCCCCGACGACCGCCGGCGACATCCGGACCCCCGGTGCGTTCGACGAGCACCTGGCGGTCGAGGCCGAGCTGTCCGCGACCCTGCGCTACGGCGAGAACGCGCACCAGGCCGCGGCGCTCTACACGACGTCGGACGGCACCGGCATCGCGCAGGCGACGCAGCTGCACGGCAAGGAGATGTCGTACAACAACTACGTCGACGCCGACGCAGCGGTCCGTGCGGCCTTCGACTTCGACGAGCCCGCCGTCGCGATCATCAAGCACGCGAACCCGTGCGGCATCGCGATCGCCCCGGCCGAGTCCGCCGACCCGATCGCCTCGGCCCACGCCGCTGCGCACGCCTGCGACCCGCTCTCGGCGTTCGGCGGGGTCATCGCCGCGAACCGCCCGGTCACCGTGGCCATGGCCGAGACCGTGAAGGACATCTTCACCGAGGTCGTCGTCGCCCCCGGGTTCGACCCCGAGGCGCTCGAGATCCTGTCGCGCAAGAAGAACATCCGCCTGCTCACGCTGCCGGCCGACTTCGCGCTCGCCGACCGCGAGGTCAAGCAGATCTCCGGCGGCTTCCTGGTGCAGGACGCCGACCGCTTCACGGGCTTCGACCAGGCCACCTGGACCCTCGTCGCCGGCGAGCCCGCCGACGAGCAGACCCTCGCCGACCTGGCCTTCGCGTGGCGTGCGAGCCGTTCGGTGAAGTCGAACGCCATCCTGCTGGCGAACCAGGGCGCGAGCGTCGGTGTCGGCATGGGCCAGGTCAACCGGGTCGACTCCTGCCACCTCGCGGTGAACCGTGCGGGTGACCGTGCCACCGGCAGCGTCGCAGCGTCGGACGCGTTCTTCCCGTTCGCCGACGGCCTGCAGGTGCTGCTCGACGCCGGTGTCCGTGCGGTGGCGCAGCCCGGTGGCAGCGTCCGCGACGACGAGGTCATCGCCGCGGCGAAGGCCGCCGGCGTCACGATGTACTTCACGAGCGAGCGCCACTTCTTCCACTGATGTGAACAATCGGTGACGAACCATTGCGCGCCGTGAGTCACTGTGAATAGTCTGTAAGGCTCCGCGGCAGGCAGCCGACGATCCCTCGGGACCGGCGGCACCGCGGACACAACGGTGACGAAGACGACGACTGGAGTGACGATGGACAACATGACCGGAACCGTGGCGACGGCCGCCCGTGCAGGTCTCGTGTCCGTCGTGGGGACCACTCCCGCACGGCGATCCCTGATCGCACCGCGGCCCCGCGCCGCGGCCGCCGTCTAGTCGGGCCGTTCCCACGGCCCCGCGACGCAGCACCACCGGCGTCCGCGAACCACCCGCCTGAACCCGGGGGACGACTGTCCCTCGGTGCCTCCGGCCCGACCGACGTCACGCGAGTGACGGCGGAGACGCGACCACGCGCCCGGCCGATGATCACCACGCAACGCCACACCGAGCCTCCAGGCCGAAGCCGCGCGACGCGAGCAAGCAAGCAGCAAGCAAGCAAGCAAGCAAGCAAGCAAGCAAGCAGCAAGCAAGCAGCAAGCAAGCAGCGAGCAAGCACCGCGCAGCGCGACCCGGGGACCCGGCAGACGCATGAGGACGCAACGCATGTCCAAGTCGCCCACCACGGCGCGCCCGTCCACCTTCCGCGCGATCGCGCGGATCTACCCCTACGTGAAGCCCTACCAGGGGCGCCTCATCGGCGGCATGGCCGCAGCGATGGGAGCCTCCCTGGTGGCGCTCGCAATCCCCTACGTGCTCCAGTGGCTCGTCGACGGTCCGCTGTCGTCGCGCGACTCGGCACAGATCTGGCCCGCCGGGCTCGGGGTGCTCGCCCTCGGTGTGCTCGAGGCGTTCTTCATCGCCTCGCGCCGCCGGCTGGTGATGCGCCCCTCGACCCGCATCGAGACCAGCATGCGCAACTCGCTCTACGCGAAGCTGCAGGACCTGCCGGTCGCGTTCCACGACCGCTGGGAGTCCGGGCAGCTGCTGTCCCGTTCCGTGTCGGACCTGTCGCTGATCCGGCGCTGGCTGGCCTTCGGCGTCGTCCTGCTCGTCGTGAACATCGTGACGATCGTCGTCGGCTTCGTCGTGCTGTTCACCTTCGGGTGGATCCTCGGGCTGATCTTCCTGATCGCGTCGATCCCGCTGTGGATCAACGGTCTGCTGTTCGAGCGCCGGTACTCCGCCGTCGCACGCCGCAGCCAGGACCAGGTCGGTGACCTCGCCACGAGCGTCGAGCAGTCGGTGCACGGTATCCGCGTGCTCAAGGCGTTCGGTCGCGGCGGCGCGAAGCTCGAGGAGTTCAGCGAGCAGGCCGAGGCCCTGCGCGGCACCGAGATCAAGAAGGCGAAGGCCATCGCGGGCATCTGGCTGTGGCTGCTGCTCGTGCCGGACGTCGCGTTCGCGCTGTGCCTGCTCGCCGGTATCTGGCTGGCGTCGCAGGGGCAGCTCAGCGTCGGGCAGCTGTTCGCGTTCTTCGCGACGGCGACGGTGCTGCGGTTCCCGATCGAGTCGATCGGCTTCCTGCTCTCGATGACGTTCGACACCCGCACGGCGGTCGACCGCTTCTTCGAGGTCATGGACTCCGAGAACACCATCACGGACCCGGAGCACCCGAAGACGATCGCGGAGCCGCACGGTGCCCTGTCGTTCAACGGCGTGCACTTCCGGTACCAGGACTCCGCACCGCAGTACCCGGACCTGATCAACGGCGTCGAACTGCAGCTGCAGCCGGGCGAGACCATGGCGCTCGTCGGGCTCACCGGCTGCGGCAAGACGACGCTGCTCTCGCTCGTGCCGCGTCTGTACGACGTGACCGGCGGTTCGGTGACGATCGACGGGGTCGACATCCGCGACCTCACCCGCGAAGAGCTGCGCCGGCACGTCGGCGTCGCGTTCGAGGACGCCACCCTGTTCTCGTCGACCGTGCGTGAGAACGTGCTGCTCGGTCGACCGGACGTGCAGGGTGCCGAGGCCGAGGCGCTCATGCGCGAGGCGCTCGACATCGCGCAGGCGTCCTTCGTGGACGACCTGCCCGACGGCGTCGACACCCGGGTCGGTGAAGAGGGGCTGTCGCTGTCCGGTGGGCAGCGCCAGCGCCTGGCGCTCGCCCGCGCGATCGCCGCACGGCCGTCGGTGCTCGTGCTCGACGACCCGCTGTCGGCGCTCGACGTCGACACCGAGGCGCGGGTCGAGGCGGGCCTGCGACGCGTGCTCGCCGACACCACGTCGCTCATCGTGGCGCACCGTCCGTCGACGGTGACGCTGGCCGACCGGGTCGCCCTGATGGAGAACGGCGTCGTCACGGCCGTCGGGACCCACCACGACCTGATGGCCACCAACGAGCACTACCGCTACGTCATCTCGTCGCTCGACGACGACGACGCGACCGCACGACAGGAGGCGATGGCATGAGCCAGCAGACCGACCAGAACCTGCCGGGAGGAACGGCGTCCGTCCCGCAGGAAGCTCCGGACGAGCAGGCTGCCGCCCCCGTCACCGCCTCGATCACCACCATGGGCGTGCGCGGCGAGGAGCGTGAGGACTTCACGAAGGCCGAGAGCAAGCGCCTGCGGCGCCGGTCCCTCGCCCTGCTCGGGTCCCTCGCCGCACCGCTGAAGCTCCGGCTGGTGCTGCTCGGGATCGTGGTCGTGGTCTCGACCGCCGGCACCGTCGCGGGTCCGGCGCTCATCGCGTGGGGCATCGACAACGCCCTGCCCGCGGTGATGGACCAGAACGACTGGGTGCCGGCGTTCGGGGTCGTCGCGACGTACATCGTCGTGGCCGTCCTCGGCGCGGTGCTCACCGCCTGGTACACGGTGCTCGCGGCACGGATCAGCCAGGCGATCCTGTTCGACCTCCGCAAGCGGGTGTTCCTGCACACGCAGCGGCTCTCGCTCGAGTTCCACGAGACCTACACGTCGGGCCGGATCATCTCGCGCCAGACGAGTGACCTCGACTCGATCCGCGAGCTGCTCGACTCCGGGCTCAACCAGCTCATCCAGGGCGTGCTGTACATGGCGTTCACCGCCGTGGCCCTGGTGCTGCTCGACCCGACGTCCGGGCTCGTGCTCGCGGTGTCGCTCGTGCCGCTCTGGTTCCTGATCCGCTGGTTCCAGACGAACTCGCAGACGCTGTTCCGCTCCACCCGTGTCACCTCGGCGCGCGTCATCGTGCACTTCGTCGAGACGATGACGGGCATCCGGGCGGTGCAGGCGTTCCGCAAGGAGTCCCGCAACCGTGACGAGTACGGCGGCTACGTCGAGGACTACCGGGTGGCGAACACGAAGGTGTTCAACCTGTTCGGGACCTTCGACCCGGTGCTCGTGCTCATCGGCAACGCCACGCTCGCCGCGGTCGTCATCGTCGGTGGCTTCCGGATCGTCGGCGGGACGCTCGAGGTCGGTGCGCTGCTCGCGGTCGCGCTGTACGCCAAGCGCTTCTTCGACCCGGCGCAGGAACTGGCGATGTTCTACAACGGGTACCAGTCGGCGTCGGCGGCGATGGAGAAGATCTCGGGTGTCCTCGAGGAACGGCCGAGCGTGCCGGACCCCGTGAAGCCCACCCGCCTGGCGGACGCCACCGGGAAGATGGACTTCGACGACGTCGTTTTCGCCTACAACAAGGGCAAGGTCGTGCTGCCGGAGTTCGACCTGCACATCCCGTCGGGGCAGACCATCGCCCTCGTCGGGTCCACCGGTGCCGGCAAGTCGACGCTCGCCAAGCTCATGGCGCGCTTCTACGACCCGACCCAGGGCTCGGTGAAGCTCGACGGCGTGGACCTGCGCGACCTCGACACGAAGGACATGCGCCGCGCGATCGTCATGGTCACGCAGGAGGCCTACCTGTTCTCCGGCACCGTCGCGGACAACATCGCGCTCGGCAAGCCCGGTGCGTCGCGTGAGGAGATCGAGGCATCGGCCAAGGCCGTCGGCGCGCACGAGTTCATCATGGCGCTGCCCGACGGGTACGACACCGACGTGAACAAGCGCGGTGGCCGTGTCTCGGCAGGCCAGCGGCAGCTGCTCTCGTTCGCGCGGGCCTTCATCGCGGACCCGAAGGTGCTCATCCTCGACGAGGCCACGGCGTCGCTCGACATCCCCTCGGAGCGACTCGTGCAGGAGGGCCTGGAGACCCTGCTCGCCGACCGCACCGCGGTGATCATCGCGCACCGGCTGTCCACCGTCGCGATCGCCCACCGGGTGCTCGTGATGGAGCACGGCCGGATCGTCGAGGACGGCACCCCCGCCGACCTCATCGCCGGCACCGGGCGGTTCGCCCAGCTGCACGCGGCCTGGCGCGACTCGCTCGTCTAGGCCCCGGTCGGGCTGCACCACGTGGTTGGCTTGCTCCATGAGCAACGACAGCGTGGTGCAGCCCGGCGGCGTCGCCCTGCACGACCCCTTCTACGGTGCCCCCTTCACCGAGGCCGTCCGACGGTTCTGGCGGAAGTACACCGTGTTCACCGGACGGGCATCGCGCGCCGAGTTCTGGTGGTGGTGGCTGACGTCGTTCGCGATCGGGCTCGTGCTGCAGCTCGTGCCGCAGGTGTTCACGCCGGACACCCCGGTGCTCGAGAACCCCGTCGGCTCGTACCTGTTCATGCTGTGGGTGCTCGCGACGCTCATCGGCTCGCTCGCCCTCGGCGCCCGACGGCTGCACGACGCCAACCTGTCCGGCTTCTGGCAGTTCCTGCACGTGCTGCCGGGCCTCGGCTCACTGATCGTGTACGTACTGTGCCTGCTGCCCGCGAACCCGAAGGGTGCGCGTTTCGACCGCTGACGGTGGACCCCGGCGGAGCACCCTGGCGGGCCGGCCTGCGCGGCCGGGGATCAGAACGGGTCGTCCGCGTCCGTGGTGGGTGACCAGCGGGCACGACGCATGTCGAGCCTCCAGGCCGTCGTCCCCTGCACGAGCGGCGTCCCCTCGACGCGGTAGTGCTCGAGCGCCCGGGCCTCGTGGTGCAGCGGCGGGTGCCCACCCGCGCGCACCACGCGCCACCACGGCAGGTCGGCGCCCTCGTGCGCCATCACCTTGCCGACGGCACGCGACGCCCGCGACCCGAGGGCTGCGGCGACGTCGCCGTACGTCATGACGTGACCCGGCGGGATCATCCGCACCACCTCGGCGACGGCGGCGCCGAAGTCGACGGCGGCGTCGTCGGACGGTGCGGCGTCGGAGGGCACGTCGTCGGAGCGTACGTCGTCGGGGAGCGCTAGAGCGTCAGGACCGCGAAGTGGTCGCCGTACTGGGTCTCGCGCACGACCTCGAAGCCCACGGCGCGGAAGAACGCCTCGGGGCTGTCGTCGCCGCCCGGCTCGTACACGACCGTCAGTCGCTCGAACCCACGGCTGCGTGCCTCGTCCGCCAGACCGTGCACGGCGAAGCGACCGACGCCCCGGCCCTGCGCGCTCGCCGCCACGTTGACGCGCCAGATGCAGCTGCGCAGCTCTTCCTGCGCGTTGTCGGCGTCGAACGAACCGATGATGAGGCCGAGGACCTCGTCGTCGTCGAGGACGACACGGGTCCACGCGGAGCTCGGCTTGACGTCGGACTCGGCGACCCCGTAGGTGGTCGGCTGCACGAACTGTTCCTGGCCCGGCTTGAGCGTCAGGGAGTTGGCCGCGGCAGCGGTCTTCGCGGAGAGTTCTTCCAGGCGCAGGTCGGACATGCGGCCAGGCTAACGGTGCAGACCCTGCGGAAGCCAGTGACGACGGCAGACCGAGACCGCACCGTTGCCGCGGCGGAACCGGGCGGCCGACCGGCGTGTGGTGCTCACGGCATGACGTCACCCGAGTTCGGGCCGAGCGTCTGCCCGGTGTACAGGTCACCCGCTGGCGACGACGCGAGCAGCAGCGCGGTCGGAGCGACCTCGGCGGGGACCCCGAAACGTCCGATCGGGAGCTCGGCGGCCTTGTCCGTCCGCCACTGCGCCGTCATCCGGTCCGTCATCGGCGACACGATCGGGCCGGGTGCGATCGCGTTGACGAGCACGCCCCGTCCGCTCCACTCGATCGCGGCGCTCTTCGTCAGCGCGATGACGCCGGCCTTCGCGGCCGCGTAGTGCGCGACCTCGGAGCCGCCCTTGATCGCCAGCTGGGAGGCGAGGTTGATGATGCGCCCGTGTCCGTCACGGAGCATCCGCCGACCGACTGCTCGCATCACCAGGAAGACCCCGGTCAGGTCGATCGCCATGACGCGCGCCCAGTCCGCCGTGGTGAGCTCCTCGAGCGGGGCCTGCGTGAGCACGCCGGCGGCGTTCACCAGGACCTGGATCCCGCCGGACTCCTCGTCGACCGACGCCACGGCGGCCTCGACCCGGTCCTCGTCGGTGACGTCGAGCACGATGGTCCGGACGCCCAGCCGCTCGGCGAGGTCCGCCAGGCCGTCGGCGTCGAGGTCCGCGGCGACGACCCGCGCTCCGGCGGCGACGAAGGTCTCCACGATCGCGAGACCGATGCCGCTCGCGCCACCCGTCACCAGGGCGGTCGTCCCGGTGAGGTCGAACACCGTCCCGTCGGTCATCAGTCGGCCATCAGGATGGTCAGGCCGCCGTCGACCACGAGTTCCTGCCCGGTGACGTAGCGCGCCTCATGGCTGAGCAGGAACCGGATGGCCGCGGCGGCTTCGTCGGCGTGGCCGACACGACCCCACGGGATCCGCGCACCCGCGGCGGCGAGGCCCGCCGGGCCGAGCGAGTTCTGGGCGTCCGAGGACTGCGGCGTCTCGATGAGCCCCGGGACGATGGTGTTCACCCGGATCCCGCGCGGCGCCAGCTCGGCTGCCGCACTCCGGGCGAGGCCGATCACTGCAGCCTTGCACGCGGCGTAGTGGCTGTGTGCGACCCAGCCGTACACGCCGCCGGCGATCGAGGAGACGGCCACCATCGACCCGCCCCGGTCGAGGTGCCGGGCACCGGCCCGGAGCGTGCGCATCACACCGTGCAGGTCCACCTGCAGGATGTCGTCCCACGCCGCGTCGGTCATGGTGTCGAGCGGCTGCCGACGGAGGACCCCCGCTCCCGCCACCACGTGGTCGACGCGACCCCAGCGGTCGACGGCCGCCTGGAACACGGCGTCGACGTCCTCGGTGCTGCGGACGTCCGCGGTGACCGTCAGCGCACTGCCCCCGGCGGCCTCGACGGCGTCGACGACGGGTGCGGGATCGTGCGGGTCACCCGCGAACACGGGGATGACGATGTTCGCGCCGTACTCGGCGAGCTGCACGGCGAGGGCCGCGCCGATCCCGCTCGCGGCGCCGGTGATGACGACCACGCTCCCCGAGAACTCGGAGTACACGCCGGTCGGTGTCGTGGCGCTCAATGGTCGATCACCGCCACGCGCTTCGTCCCGAGCATGATCAGACCGGAGAGGACCATGCCGCCCGCACCGACGATGAGGGCGGCCGGGCCGAGCCCGATGCTCCCGGCGACGAGGGCCGTCAGCACAGCCGAGCCGATGATGGTGCCGGGCTGTCCCATCGCGGTGACGAACGCGGACCCGGTGGCGCGGCAGCTCGAGTCGAAGCACTCCGCCTGCAGGAAGAGCAGCGACGCGTACGGTCCGAGCAGGAAGAACAGCGTCAGCATGTACGTGACCAGGACGTAGCCGAAGTCGTCCGGACCGAGCACGAAGAGGGTCCAGCAGACACCCGCGAGCACCCAGCCCACGACGATCGTGGTCTTGCGGCCGATGATGTCGCCGAGCCAGCCGTGGAACAGGTAGCCGGCGGCGCCGACCACGTTCGACAGCACGATGATGAGCAGCGACATGCTCGCGTCGACACCCTTGACGCCCTCGAGCATCGTCGTCCCGAGCACGCTCGTGGTGGTGATGCCGAAGTAGTTCACGATCCACGCGATCGAGAGCACGACGGTGTTGCGTGCGTACCGTCGGCCGAAGATCGCCCGCAGCGGGTTCGGCCCCTCGTCGACGATGCCGAAGCGGGCGGCGACCTCGGTGGCTTCCTCGGTGCGACCGGACTTCCGCAGCTGCCGCAGGTACGTGTTCAGACGGTGCTGCGGCGTCTCCTTGATGCCCTTGCGCAGGAACAGCACGAACAGTGCCGGAACGGTGGCGATGAGGAACGCGAGCCGCCAGGACTCCTGTCCGAAGAGCCCGTTGATGCCGGCGATGAACGCGGCGGCGAGGAGCGCACCGATCGGCCACCCGGTCTGGACGAGGCTGTAGAAGAAGCCGCGACGCTTCTTGACGCCCTCGAGCTCGGTGAGCGCGAAGACCTCGTTGAGGTAGGTGGAGTTGACCGACTGCTCGGCCATCCCGAAGCCGCTCAGGGCCCGGAAGCCGACGAGCGAGGCGACCCCCGTCGACGCCGCCGTCAGCAGCGACGACAGGGCCGCGCCACCGATCGTGATCATCATGCCGCGGCGCCGGCCGAGTCGGTCCACGAACAGACCGACGAGGACGACGACGACGAAGACACCGACGCTCACGAGGGTGTTCGCGAGCAGGGCGGTCTGTTCGTTCCACCCGAAGTCCTCGGCGATGCGGGGGAGGAGCGTTCCGAACATGATGAAGTCGTAGACGGCGAGGGTCCAGGCGAAGAACGCCAGGGTCGCGCCGCGCTTGGTCTCCTTCGGCCCGATCGTCGGGAACGTCCCGGTGGCGAGCTCGAGGTCCTCGGGCTCGTGGATGGTCGTGGTGGACATGGTCTTCCTCTCGGTACGGCGGTGCGGCGCTGCGACGGTGTCGCGGCGCGGGCTGACGGGCGGAGGCGGAGCGTGGGTGCGGTCAGGGGTGGCCGGTCGGGGGAGAGCCCCGGCCGTGGGCGGCGAACGCCGCGTGGATGCGGTCGTCCGGGGCGTCGAGGGCGAGCAGGGCAGCCAGCAGGAGACGCGCCTTGAGGCCGTCGAGGTTGCCGGCGGGGACGAGTCCGGCGCCGAGCAGGTCGATCTCGCCGCCCGCGAAGCCGTACGTCGTCGTGAGCGTCGCACCGGCGCCGGTCCGCGACGCCAGCACGACCGGCATCTGCGCGGCGAGTGCGCGGACGGCGTCGACCGTGCGCTCGGCGACGTGCCCGCCGCCGAAGCCCTCGATGACCGCGCCGCGGTACCCGAGTCCGTCCAGGGTCGACAGGACCCGGCCGTCGTCGGCGAGGGTGACCCGGTGCAGGGCCACCGGAGGCAGCGGTGCGACGCGTGTGGTGAGCGCGGGCGCTCGGGACGCCGGAGCGTGGAAGACGGGCGAGCCCTCGGTGACCCGTCCGAGCGGACCGGAACCCGGTGAGGCGAAGGCACCGGTCGACGAGGTGTGCGTCTTGCGGACCGTCCCGGCGGCGTGCACCTCGTCGTCGAGCACGACGAGGACGCCACGTCCCACTGCTGCCGGTGCCGCGGCCACGCACACGGCCGCCAACAGGTTCGCCGGGCCGTCCGCACCGGGCGAGGAGGCGTGGCGCATCGCTCCGGTCACCACGAGGGGCTCGGGGCGGTCCCAGGCGAGGTCGAGCAGGTACGCGGTCTCCTCGATGGTGTCCGTGCCCTGCGACAGCACGACGCCCGAGGCTCCGGAGGCGACGGCGTCCCGAGCGGCGTCGAGCGCTCGCTGCACGTCGTCGAAGTCGAGCGAGGGAGAGGGCACCATGCCGAGCTGGCGGGCCTCGACCCGTGCGACCTGCGCGATGGCCGGCACACCGGCGAGGAGGTCGCGGGCTGCGATCCGCGGGACGGCGCCGCAGTCGCGCGGATCGCCCGAGGTGACGCTCGCGATGGTCCCGCCGAGGGCGAGGTACACGATCCGGGGGAGCGTGGGGTCCGTCACGGCAGGGTGTCCCTTCGTCGATCGACCGCGCGGGCGAGGCTGCGGTGTTCCCAGTCGGTGTCGTCACGCGGGTCGGCCCTGCGGACGCGGGTGGCGACGGCCGACCAGTCCGTGCGCCCGGCGCCGACCTGTTCGACCGCGTCCAGGACCCCGTCGACGCCCTGGGCCACGACGCGCTTGCCGGTCGGCCCGACGATCACGAGCCGCACGGTGCCCGGGACCTCGTGGACGCGGATCCGATCGTCCGCGAAGAGCCGGGTCGCCCAGGCGGCCAGCCGGAGCTGCGCCCGCTTGCGCGCCGCGGGGGTGTCCTCGACACCGGCGGCGTACCAGTCACGGTGCCCGCCGTTGCCGCCACATCCGCCGCACATCAGTACTCGCGTGGGCGCTCGGGCTGCGCGAACGGGAAGCGGACGCGGAAGTCGTCGGCGATCTCGTTCATCGTGACGAACCGGACGCCCTCGTGGCTCCCGATGTACTCGATGAGCCGCTCGATCATGAGCAGGACCTGCGGCCGCCCGGAGACGTCGGGGTGGATCGTGATCGGGAAGACGGCGTAGTCGAGTTCGCGGTACACCCAGTCGAACTGGTCCTTCCACATCTGCTCGACGTCGCGCGGGTTGACGAAGCCGTGGCTGTTCGGGCTCGACTTGATGAACATCATCGGGGGCAGGTCGTCGACGTACCAGTTCGCCGCGATCTCGACGAGGTCGATCTCGCTCCCGTGGACGAGCGGCGTCATCCACGTGTGCGGGTCCTGCGAGTAGTCGATCGGTGTCCACTGGTCGCCGACGATCGAGTAGTAGGGGACGAAGTCCTTGTGCTGCTGACTGTGGTCGTAGCTGAACCCGAACTTCTCGAGGAGCGTCGGCGTGTAGCTGCTCAGTTCCCACCACGGCGCGACGTAGCCCGTCGGCTGCTGACCCGTGAGTCGCGTGATCAGCTCGACCGAGCGCTCCATCACCGCGTCCTCCTGCGCCTCGGTCATCGCCACGGGGTTCTCGTGGCTGTACCCGTGCGCACCGATCTCGTGGCCGGCGTCGAACAGGGCCTTGCACTGGTCCGGGAAGGTCTCGAGCGAGTGGCCGGGGATGAACCAGGTCGCCGCGATGTCGGCGCGGTCGAACACCTTCTGCAGACGGGGGACGCCGGTCCGTCCGGCGAAGATCCCGCGCTGGATGTCCGAGGGGGAATCCGCCCCTCCGTAGGAGCCGAGCCAGCCTGCGACCGCGTCGATGTCGACGCCGAAGGACACGAAGATCTCTTTCACCATGGGACACCGTCTCTCGTCGTTGCTGCAATTCGTGCAATCGTTTGCATTGACCGGAATCCTGACAGTCGACTGTTTCGGTCGACGTCCAACCGTGTAACCAGTGTGTTTCGGCTCGTCCGGGCTGTCGTCGGGCGCGGCACCTGCAAACGTTCGCGCCGCACGGTGTGACGACGATCTGTCACCTAGACTCGACGGATGGGCAGTACGAGCGACGACCCGGCCGGACACGGTCAGCAGGATCGTCGTGGTGACGTGAACCTGCAGGCCATCGCTGCGCTCGCCGGCGTGCACATCTCGACGGCGTCGCGCGTGCTCCGACAGGCGGAGCCGACCAAGGGGTGGAGCGCCTCGGCACAGCGGGTGATCGCGGCGGCGGCCGAGCTCGGGTACCGCCCCAACCGACTCGCAGCATCGCTCCGGACCCGGCGGTCGAACACCATCGGCGTCGTGATGCCACGGCTCGCCGACACGGTCATCGCGACGATCTGCCAGTCCGTCGAGTCGGCCGCCCGCTCTGCCGGGTACCAGCTGTTGCTCACGACGCCCCCGGACGACATGGGCGCGCAGCTCGATGCGGTCGACTTCCTGCTCTCCCGACAGGTCGACGGCCTCATCGTCAGCTCGCTCCACCTGTCGTCCCCGAACCCTCGGCTGATGGACCTCCCCGTGCCGGTCATCGCGACGAACCGCCACCCCGGGGACTGGATGCCCGCCGTGGTCGGTGACGACGTCGAGGGCGGCCGGATGGCCACGGAACACCTGCTCGCGCTGGGGCACCGCCGCATCGGCGTCATCGCGGGTCCGCGCCACGCCAGCACCGCCGTGGAGCGGGTGGCCGGGTTCCGCCTGGCGCACGAGCAGCGGGACCTCGCCGTGGACGACGCGCTCGTCGTCCACAGCGACTTCGAGGTCGAGGGAGGCGTGGTCGGCGCGCACACGCTGCTCTCGCTGTCGGACCCGCCGACCGCGATCTTCGCCGTCAACGACACCGCGGCGATCGGCGTGATGGGCGCCGCACGGCAACGCGGCCTCCGCGTGCCCGACGACCTGTCGATCGTCGGCTACAACGACATCTCGGTCGTGGCGCAGCTGCCCACGCCCATGACGACCGTGCACTCACCGACCGCGCTGATGGGCACCGTGGCCGTGGAGCGGCTGCTCGCGGCGATCGGCGACGGGGCACTGCAGGGAGCGACGCTCCCGGTCTCGCTCGTGGTGCGGTCGTCGACCGGACGTCCGGCGGGCTGATCCAGGACAGGGCGCTCTGACCGGACCACGCGAGCGGGTGCCCGAGCGGCGTCGCGGTATGGTCGCGGCATGGCAGAGCATCGACGCGGAGCGAACCTCCCGTCGATCGGCGGGTTCAACCGCACCGTGGTCCTGGACGCCGTCCGCCGCTCGCCCGACGGCCTGAGCCGCGTCGAACTCGCCGCCCGCACCGGCCTGAGCGCGCAGACCGTGTCGAACGTCACCCGGTTCCTGATCGAGGCCGGCATGATCGTCGAGTCCGGCACCGTCGTGTCCGGCCGCGGGAAGCCCCGCACCATCCTGCGGCTCGAACCGGGCAGCCGGTACGCGGTCGGCGTGCACGTCGACCCGGCCGTCGTCACCTACGTGCTGCTCGACCTCGCCGGCACCGTCGTCGCCGCGTCCACCACCTCGACCCCCACCGCCGACGACCCGTCCGAGGTGGTGCGCACCATCGCCTCGGCCGTCGACGGGCTCGTCGCCGACGCCGGGGTGGCCGTCGACAGCGTGCTCGGCGTCGGGATCGCGAGCCCCGGACCCATCGACGTCGAGGCGGGCATCGTGGTCGACCCGCCGTTCCTGCCCCGGTGGCGGGACGTGCCGCTGCGCGATGCGCTCGCCGAGGCCACCGGCTACCCGGTCCTGCTCGAGAAGGACGTCACGGCCGCCGCGGTCGGCGAGATGTTCCTGGCGGGGGAGTCCTCGGCCCGGAACTTCGCGTTCGTGTACTTCGGTACCGGGTTCGGCGTCGGGCTCGTCGTCGACCACGAACCCGTGCGCGGGGTGGGGTCGAACGCGGGTGACGCCGGGCACATCATGGTCGACCAGGGGTCGCTCGCGGGCACCCCGGACGGCTCGGGCACGCGCGGCGAGGTCGGTGCAGCCGTCGCGCCGGACCGGCTGGTGCGGGTCGCGCGGTCGCGGGGGCTGGCGTTGTCGGGCGGCGGCGCGGTCGCCGAGGCGGATGCTGGTGCAGATGCCACCGATGCCACCGATGCCACCGATGCCACCGATGCCACCGACGCCGCCGATGTCGACGCCGTGAACGCCGCGTGGGACGAGCTCGCCGCGGCCATCGCGGACGGGGCCGACACCGCCGTCACGCTCGCGGCCGATGCCGGCACCGTCATGGGCAACGCCGTCGTCCTCATCGTGAACCTGCTCGACATCGACCGCGTGGTGTTCGGCGGCCCGTTCTGGTCACGCATCGCGAGCGCTGCCCTGCCGGCCGCGCGGACCGCCATCGTCGGGTCGCCGCTGCTCGTGCCGAAGCACGCCGTGCAGGTGGTGGAGAGCGACCGCGGTGCAGACGTCGCCGCCGTGGGTGCCGCCTGCCTGGTGCTCGACGCCGCGCTCTCGCCGCGGGCCAGCACCCTGCTCATCCGGCGCTGACGGCACGGGCGCCGTCGCCCGGCGCCCTGCCCGGCCGGAGCACTCCGCCCCGGCCCGCTACGCTGCGATCCGACGCAGCCGCCAGGTGTGCGGGATCGACGGGGGACACATGACGGACAGCACGGCCAGCACGGACAGCGCGAACGACACGGACGGCACGATGGACCCGCGGTGGGCGAGGGTGCGTCCGCTCGTGTTCCGGACGATCATCGGCGCGGTCGTCGCCGCGGGCCTGGTCGGCATCGCCGCGGTGCTCCTCGGCGACTTCGGACGGGTCGCGGTGCAGCTGCTCCTGACGATCGTCGTGGTCGTCGTCTTCGCGCTGCTGTCCTGGTACGACGCCGACGTCTCGTCCAGGCGGTCCGGGATCTTCGCGTTCGCGAGCATCGCCACGTCGATGTACCTGCTCGTCGCCGGCCTGTACAAGGTGTGGATCGTGCCGACGGGCGTCTCCGGTGACGGCATCTGGTTCGTCCTGGAGCACTTCTCGCACTGGATCTGGCTCGCCGGCGTCGCCCGGGTGGCGCTCCTGCACGTCCACCTGCTCCTCGTGATCCACCGGCGCTACCCGACGCCCGTCCTGCAGGTCGTCGCGAAGGCCACCGTCGGCGTCATCGCCCTGCTCGCGCTGCTGCTCTCCATCCCGCTGCTCGCGCCGGACGTCGACTACGCCCGCGGCTACTGGCGGCTCGTCTGGGTGGTGGTGATCCTCGACCTGCTCGGGACCGTCGTGGTGCCCCTCAGCAACGCCCTGTTCCGTCCGCGAGCCACGCTGCCGTCGGCGACGTGGCCGGCGCCCGAGCAGCAGCCGGCGTGGAGCGCAACGCCGACGCCCGCCGCTCCCGCACCGGCACCCGATGTGCCGCTGCCGCCTGCTCCCGCACCTGCTCCCGCTCCTGCCTCCGCCCCCGCCCCCGGAACGGTCGTCGCGTCCGACGGGCGTCGCTACGCGTCCCGTCCGTCGGCCTCCCGCGCCCTGGCCTGGCCCCGCTACGTCGACGGCACGCCCCTGCCCGCGCTGCCCGACGGGACGCCGGACTTCTCGGAGGTCACCGAGCGCTGACACCTCGAGCAACGAGTGTGCAGAAGACGTCGGGTTCGCAGTGCGGACCCGACGTCTTCTGCACACCGGATGCGGTGAGCGCGACCGCAGGGCGGACGGGAGGCGCGGTGCGGGCCCGCCCCGCGCCTCCCGTCCGCACGCCGCGCGTCCAGGGCGCCGGGCGCGATCCGGGACACCGTGCGTTCACCCCGCGGCCACCGGCCGGTCGCGTGGATGCTGAACAGTCGTGCAGGTCTCCGCTCGCTCGCTCCCCCGAGAAGGACCCTGCATGCGCGCTCCCGCCCTGCGCCCGCCCACCCTGCGCCCGCCAACACTCCGCATCGGCGCCGCCGTCGCGACTGCCCTGGTCGTCGCCGCCGGTGTCGTCACCGCCAGCCCCGCCCTCGCCGTCGTCGGTGACGACGACCCGGCCGTCGGCGCCGTCGCGGCGAACGGCCTCGTCGTCAACGAGGTCGAGTCGAACGCCGACGACACCGACTGGGTCGAGCTCAAGAACACCTCGGGCACCGCGATCGACCTGACCGGGTACGCGTTCCTCGACTCCGACAACTCGCACGACGCGTACGTGCTGCCCAGCGGCTCGACGATCGCCGCCGGCGGGTACTTCGTCGTCGACCAGCTGTCCGCGACCGCCCCCGGCTTCGACTTCGGGCTCGGCGGTGCGGACACCGCGCGCCTGTACGACCCCGCCGGCGACCCGGTGCTCCGGTACGCCTGGACGACCCACGCGGGTGTCACCTACGGTCGCTGCGCCGACGGCGTCGGACCGCTCGTGGACACCACGGCCTCGACCAAGGGGGCTGCGAACGACTGCTCCTCACCCGTGCGGATCAACGAGGTCGAGTCGCAGGACGGCACCCCCGGCGACTGGGTGGAGCTGACCAACACCGGCAGCACCACCGTCGACCTGGGCGGGTACGTGCTGCGCGACAGCGAGGACGACCACGCGTACACGATCCCCGCGGGCACGACCGTCGCGGCCGGGGGCTTCACCGTCCTCGACGAGGCGGCGTTCGGCTTCGGACTCGGCAAGGCGGACTCCGTGCGGCTCTTCGACGCCCGCGGTGCGGTCGTCGACTCGACCTCGTGGACGGCGCACGCCGCCACCACGTACGGCCGCAACCCCGACGGCACCGGCGACTTCGCCGAGACGGCAGCACCCACGAAGGGTGCGGCGAACCGGTTCGCCGGCGTCGTCACCGCCGAGGCCTGGCCCGGCGGCCCGGACGAGACCGTGCTCGACGACGAGGACACCTTCACCGGTGACCTGAGCGGCCTCGACTGGACGACCTCGGGGAGCTCGCGGGACGGGCAGCTCTGGGCCGTGCAGAACGGCGACGGCCTGCTCTACCACCTGACCTCGGACAGCGCGGGCGGCTGGGCGCCGTCGAACGCCGCGGGCACCGACCTGCGCTACGCCGACGGCACGGGCACCCCGGACGCCGAGGGCGTGACCGTCACGAGCGACGACCCCGGAGCCGTCTACGTGTCGACCGAGCGCAACAACGACGTGTCGAGCACGAGCCGCCCGTCGGTCCTGCGCTACGCCACGACCGACGGCTCCGAGGCAACCCTGCGGGCCACGGACGAGTGGAACCTCGCCGCGGACTTCCCCGGGCTCGGCGCGAACGCCGGGCTCGAGGGCGTCACCTGGATCCCGGACACCTGGCTCACCGCGCACGGCTTCGCCGACGAGCGCACCGGCGCCGCCTACGCACCGTCGAGCTACGCCGGACACGGCGAGGGGCTGTTCTTCGTCGGGGTCGAGGGCACCGCGAGCGTGTACGCCTACGCCCTGATGGACGACGGGTCCTCGGCGCGGGTCGCCACGATCGCGACCTCGCTCGCCGTCGTCGCGGACGTGCAGTTCGACCCGACGCTCGACGCGCTCTGGGTGGTCTGCGACGAGGTGTGTTCCGGCCGCACCGCGCTGTACGAGGTGACCGACGGGGCCTTCGCCGCCTCGACGCTGTACGAGGCGCCGTCGGCCGCCGACCGCACGCTCGCCAACGAGGGCTTCGCGATCTCAGGCGTCTGCACCGACGGGGAGCGGGCGACCTTCTACGCGGACGACAACGACACGGACGGGTTCTCGCTCCGCACGGGGACGTACCCGTGCGAGGGCGGCGACACCGACCCGGGCACGGAGCCCACGCCGGCGCCGACCCCGACCCCGGGCGACGGCGGCACGACGCCGACCCCGGGTGGGACGCCCACAGCGGTCCCGACCCCGGGTCCCTCGGCTGCCCCGGTCGTTCCGGTGGCGCCGTCGGAGTCGCTGTTGACGGAGGCGAACCGTGGCGGGGTGTCGGCTCCGGCGACCGCTCGTGCGGGGGAGACGATCACGGTGACGGTCGGCACCGCGTCTGCTGGTGACGTCGTGAACGTGTGGTTGTTCTCGGAGCCGACGCTGATCGGGACCGCTGTGGTGGCTGCTGACGGGACGGTGCGGGTGACGATCCCGGCGGCCACGATGGCCGGCGTGCACCGCCTCGCGGTGACCGCTGCGGACGGGAGCCTGATCGGGTGGACCCCGATCACGATCACCACGGATGGGCAGCTCGCGTTCACGGGCGCCGCCGGGATGGGTGCCGGTGCGCTGGTGGCGTTCCTGCTGCTCGCGGCGGGCGCGGGTGTGCTGATCGTGCGTCGCCGACGTCGGGCTGCGGCTGCGGAGTAGTCCCCACGCCCCCCGTCGGGGCGATGAGTGTGCAGAAGACGTCGGGTTCGCGGTGCGGACCCGACGTCTTCTGCACACCCATGCGCGGTAAGCGCGACCGCGTGACGGACGGGAGGCGCGGTGCGGGGCCGCCCCGCGCCTCCAGGCCGGTGGATGGCTGCGGTCAGTGCTCGGTGCCGTGCATGGTCTGGGTGTCGTCCTGACCGGGGATGGCGTCCTTCGTGGTCCAGCCGTACCAGCGGCCGTCGATCTCGGTGACCGCGCGGCCGTCGCCGCAGGTGACGAGGCCCTTGGTCGGGAGCTCCTCGGGCAGGAAGTCGGCGGTCATCGCCGTGCCCCCGTACGACTCGTCGAGCGGGGTGCAGTCGTCCACGTCGACGCCGTCCTTCGACGCGAACCCGATGACGTACCCGGGCTGCGAGACGTGGAGGCGGACGTCGATGTCCTTCGCGTCCTCCGGCACCCACTTCGGCATGAAGAAGGCCAGGTCCTCGGACTCCCCGGAGCGCGGGGCGTCGGAGTACGCGTCGAAGTGCTTCTGCGGGGTCTTGTTCGGCACGATGTCCTGGATCGCGCTGCAGCCGGCGGTCAGCAGCAGGGCGGACACCGCGGCGGTGGAGGCGAGGGCGATCCGGAGGGTGCGGCGGGCGGTGGTGGGGCGCGTGTCGGTGCTCATGGATCCAGTCTCACGACGGAGGCGACGCTGAAACATCACGTGCGCACCCGGAAGTGGTCGGGGGTTACCCCCACCCGGGGACCGCAGTACGCCGGGCCTGCCGAGGAGTGCTCAGGAGTGCCCAGGTCGCCCCGGTAAGCAGGTTCGGTGCACCAGACGCAGCAGCCACCGGTCGGGGTCCCCTGGCACCAGGCCACCTTCCCCGCCTCGTTCTCGCGGTTCTGGCGGGGGTACGTCGTGTTCCGCGGTCGTGCCGCTCGTGCCGAGTTCTGGTGGTGGGCGCTGTGGTGGGCGATCATCTCCGCTGCGATCAACATCGTGTACGGCGTCGGACTCGTCACGACGCCGCCGCCGATGACGAGCCCGGAGGAAGCGCGCGTCCTCGACGAGGCGCTGCGGTCCTTCAACCCGTTCCCGGTCTGGTGGTTCCTGCTCACGTCGATGCCCGTCTTCGCCCAGATCGCACTGGGGGTCTTCGTGGTCGTCGGCCTCGCTGCGCTGCTGCCTTGGATCGCGATCGCGGTGCGGCGGCTCCACGACACGAACCGCTCCGGGTGGTGGGTCCTCCTGTACTTCGTGCCCGCCGGCAGCATCGCGCTGGCCGTGTTCCTCGCGCTGCCCTCGGAGCCACCCGCCGCGCCGCAGCAGTCCGGGCCACCCGTCGGTGATCGGCCCGCGCACCCGGTCGTGACGCCGCAGTAGCGTCGGGGGATGCAGCAGGAGATCCTTCGGTACACCGCCTTCGCCGCCGAGCCGGGCGGTGGCAACCCCGCCGGGCTCGTGCTCGACGCAGCCGGGCTGTCCGACGACCAGATGCTCGCGATCGCCCGGCAGGTCGGGTACCCCGAGACCGCCTTCGTCGTGGGTGCGACGTCGACCGGGCCGCGGGTCCGCTACTTCTCGCCGAGCGCCGAGGTGCCGTTCTGCGGGCACGCCACCGTCGCCCTGGCCGTCGCGCTGGCCGAGCGCGAGGGGCCGGGCCGTCGGGTGTTCACGACCCTGGCCGGCGAGGTCGCGCTCGACGCCACCCTGGGTGCGGACGGCTCGGTGCAGGTCGCGATGACGAGCGTCGAGCCGGCGACACGGGACATCGACGCGGCTCTGCTGGTGCGGCTGTTCGACCTGCTCGGGCTCTCGGCCGCGGACATCGCTCCGGAGTTCCCGGTGCTGGAGTCCTTCGCCGGCAACTGGCACCCGGTGCTCGTGCTGCACGACGGCGAGCTGTTCCACCAGTTCCGGTTCGCGCCGAGGCCCCTCGCCGAGCTCAAGCGCGAGGCCGGCTGGGCGGGGACGGTCACGGTGCTGCACCGCACCGGCGACCGGGAGTACGAGGCGCGCAACCTGTTCCCCGCCGGGCGCATCACCGAGGACCCGGCGACGGGATCGGCAGCGGCGTCGACCGGGGCGTACCTGCGGCAGATCGGTGCAGTGCAGCCGGGCGACCGCATCACGATCCGGCAGGGGCGGCACGTCGGGCGTCCGAGTCTGTTGCTCGTGGACGTGCCCGAGGCCGGCGGGATCACGGTGACGGGGAGCGCGACCCCGATGTCCTGACGGACGTTCCTTCCCAGAACGCACGCGATGGGAAGCGGAATCGGGCGTACCTGGTCGAAACTTCCGACCCGGTACGCCCGATTCCGCTCGGTACGCCCGATTCCGCCCGGTACGCCCGAATCGGCCCGAGAAACTCCTTGACACGGTTAAGTCAATACGGTGGACTAATCCTGCGCGCGGGCGATGGTGCCCGCGGACATCACCCGTGCAAAGGAGCACCGATGAAACGCACCCGCATCATCGCCGGACTCGCAGCTGTGGCCGTGGCCGCAGTCGGTCTGGCTGGCTGCTCGAGCTCGGGGTCCGCCTCGAGCGACACGATCAAGATCGCGTACCAGAAGTTCGGCGCCTTCCAGCAGCTCGACGCCCAGATGAAGGTCGTCAAGAAGCAGTACGAGAAGGACAACCCCGGCAAGAAGGTCACCCTCGTGCCCATCCAGGCGCAGGGCAACGACTACTACACCAAGCTCGCGCTCATGAACAAGGCGCCGGCCACCGCCCCGGACGTCATGTACGAGGACACGTTCCTCGTCAAGGCCGATGCCGAGGCGGGCTACCTGCTGCCACTCGACAAGTACACGGACAAGTGGGACGAGTGGGACCAGTTCTTCGACAACGCCAAGCAGGCCGGGCAGGGTGACGACGGCAAGATCTACGGCGTCCCGATGGGCACCGACACCCGAGCCCTCTGGTACAACAAGGACATCTTCAAGAAGGCCGGGCTCGACGTCCCGTGGAAGCCGAAGACGTGGGACGACGTGCTCGCGGCGGCGAAGACCATCAAGGAGAAGCAGCCCGACGTCATCCCGTTCAACATCTACTCGGGCAAGGCGCAGGGCGAAGCCTCGACCATGCAGGGCTTCGAGATGCTCCTGTACGGCGCCGACGGCTCCGGCAACACCCTGTACAAGGACAAGAAGTGGGTCACCGGCTCGAAGCAGTTCGAGGACTCGCTCAAGTTCGTGAAGGACGTCTACCAGGGCGGCCTCGGCCCGACACCGCAGCAGGCGCTCGACACGAACGTCGGCACGACCATCGCCCAGACGTGGCTGCCGAAGGGCAAGCTCGCGATCGACCTGGACGGTTCGTGGCAGTCCGGCACGTGGCTCAAGTCCGGCACCGCGCCGTGGCCCGAGTGGAACGACGTGATGGGCCAGGCACCCATGCCGACCCAGAACGGGCAGGCTCCCGGCTACAACTCGATGTCCGGCGGCTGGACCCTGGCGGTCGGCGCGAAGTCGAAGAACCCGCAGGCGGCGTTCGACTTCATCACGAGCTTCCTCGACAAGGACGGTTCGCTGAAGTACGACACCGAGAACAGCCAGATCGCCGTCCGGAAGGACGTCGCGGACGACCCGGCCTACACGGCGGCGAACCCGACGTTCAAGTTCTTCTCGGGGCTGGTGGAGAACACCAACTTCCGCCCGGCGACGAGTGACTACTCGCAGGTGTCCAACGCGATCCAGGTCGCGATGGAAGCGGTCATGACCGGTCAGCAGTCGCCGAAGGACGCGGCTGCCGCCTACGACAAGGCCGTCACGCAGGTGGTCGGCAAGGAGAACACCGTCTCCGCTGGTTGACGGACGTCACCCACTGACGGACTGGAGGCGCGGGGCGGTCCCGCACCGCGCCTCCCGTCCGCTCTTCCCCACCTTCGGAACCCCTCCGCACCCGGAAGGCACCCATCGTGTCCAGCACCCCCCTCGCGCCGACGCTGTCGGCGCCCGGTGCGCCGAAGCGCACCGATCCACCCGTGCCGCGCAAGCGGCGACCACTGCGGAACGTCGGACGAGCGGTCCCGCTCCTGCCCGCCCTGGTCCTCCTCGTCATCTTCCTGCTCGGCCCCGTCATCTCGTCGTTCTACGGGTCGTTCACCAACTCGGCCCTGACCGGCGCCAGCGCGGCCGACCAGCAGTTCGTCGGGTTCCAGAACTACGTCGAGCTGTTCCAGGACCCGGACTTCCCGAAGTCCGTCATCCTGACCGTCGTCTTCCTGCTGGCCTCGGCCGTGGTGGGACAGAACGTGCTCGGCCTCGGACTGGCCCTGCTGATGCGCTCGGCCAACAAGGCCGTCCGGGCGATCGTCGGCACCTTCGTGGTGGCCGCGTGGGTCCTGCCCGAGATCGTGGCGTCGTTCGCGGCGTACGCGTTCTTCAACGACGAGGGGACGCTCAACACGTTCCTCGCGTCGATCGGGATCACCGGCGCGAACTGGCTCTACACGTACCCGATGCTCGCCGTGATCCTGGCGAACATCTGGCGCGGCACCGCGTTCTCGATGCTCGTCTACTCGGCCGCCGTGCAGGAGGTCCCCGAGGAGATCACCGAGTCCGCCGAGGTCGACGGAGCCACCGGCTGGCAGCGGCTCGTCTACATCACGCTCCCGGTGATCCGCCGGAGCATCTCGACGAACCTCATGCTCACGACGCTGCAGACCCTGTCGGTCTTCACGCTGATCTTCGTGATGACCGGCGGCGGCCCGGGCACGAACTCGTCGACCCTGCCGATCCTGGCGTACCAGGAGGCGTTCAAGTTCTCGCAGCTCGGCTTCGGGACGGCGATCGCGACCATCCTGCTCGTGGTGGGGGCGGTCTTCTCGATCATCTACATCCGGGCCCTCAAGCCGGAGGTGGACTGATGGCCATGACAGCCCCGTCCCTCGACCAGACCACGACCCGCTCGGTGACCGCACCGGGGTCGATGCACATGACGTCACCGCGCGGCCGCACCATGCGGTGGGTGTCGAACGTCGTGCTGCTCGTCATCGCGGTGTGCTTCGCGGTGCCGCTGCTCTGGCTCGTGCTCGCCTCGTTCGACACCCAGGCCTCGCTGTCGGTGAAGCTGCCCTCGCAGTTCACGCTCGACAACTTCGCGAAGGTGCTCACCCCCGAGCTGTCGTTCATCCCGCTCGCGAACAGCCTGCTGCTCTCCGGCGGCACCGCGGTCGTCACCGTGGTGTTCGCGCTGCTGGCCGCGTACCCGCTGTCCCGGTACAAGATGCGGGTCAACAAGCCGTTCCTGTACAGCATCCTGTTCGGCACCGGTCTGCCGATCACCGCGATGATGGTGCCCGTCTACGCACTGTTCGTGTCGCTCAACCTGATCGACAACGTGTGGGGCTGCATCTTCTTCCTCGCCGCCACGTCGCTGCCGATGGCGATCTGGATGGCGAAGAACTTCATGGACTCGGTGCCGATCTCGCTGGAAGAGGCGGCGTGGACCGACGGTGCCTCGATGCTCACCACCCTGACCCGCATCGTGATCCCGCTCATGCGTCCGGGCATCGCGGTCGTGTTCATCTTCGTGTTCATCCAGGCGTGGGGGAACTTCTTCGTCCCCTTCGTCCTGCTGCTCTCGCCCGAGAAGGTGCCCGCCGCGGTGAGCATCTTCAACTTCTTCGGGCAGAACGGGGCGGTGGCGTACGGCCAGCTCGCCGCGTTCTCGATCGTCTACTCCGTGCCCGTCATCGCCCTCTACGTGATCGTGTCCCGAGGCCTCGGCGGCGGCAACGCCCTCGCCGGCGGCATCAAGGGCTGATCCGCCGGTCCACGCCCCGCAAAACACCGGTGTTCGCGCGTCGAACACCCGCGAACCGCGGTTCCGTTCGCGAACGCCGGTGTCTTGCAACCAGAAAGGAAGCACATGCACCAGGACGAACCGCTCGTCGAGGCCCGGATCGCCCGCCTCGTGCGCGACCGCGTCGATCCCGCCGTCCTCCGTCGCTCGGCGCCGGTGACGATCGAGGCGTGGGAGGTGCCGGGCGAACCGGTGCCGTTCGACGCCGCCGTGGGTGAGACGTACACACCGTTCACGGTGGGGTCGCACTGGGGCGGACGCCCGTGGGGCACGACGTGGTTCCGGGTGACCGGGACCGTGCCGGCGGACTTCGGCACCGCGCCGGGGACCACCGCCGAGCTCCACGTCGACCTGGGGTTCACCAAGCGGCAGCCCGGGTTCCAGGCCGAGGGACTCGCGTTCCGCGCCGACGGCTCCACGATCAAGGCGATCGAGCCGCGGAACGACACCGTGCCGCTCGAGGTCGGCCCGGGGGAGTCCTTCGAGCTCTGGATCGAGGCCGGGGCGAACCCGGACATCGGCGGCGACTCGTTCCAGGGTGCGACGCCGCTCGGCTCGCGCTCCACCGCCGGTGACGACCCGATCTACCGCCTGAAGGCCCTTGAGGTCGTCGAGCGCGACGACACCGTGTGGGAACTGCAGCAGGACCTCTGGGTGCTGCGCGGGCTGATGGCCGAGCTCCCCACCGACGGCACCCGCGGCGCCGACATCCTGCGGGCACTCGAACGCGCCGCCGACGCCCTGGACCCGGACGACGTCGCCGGCACCGCCGCGGACGCCCGGCAGGTCCTGGCGCCCGTGCTCGCCGTCCCCGCCAGCCCCGCCGCCCACCGTGCGATCGCCGTCGGGCACGCCCACATCGACTCCGCCTGGCTGTGGCCCGTGCGCGAGACGAAGCGCAAGTGCGCCCGGACGTTCTCGAACGTGCTCGACCTGATGGACCGCGACCCCGACTTCACCTTCGCCTGCTCGTCCGCGCAGCAGTACGCGTGGATCCGCGACGAGTACCCGTCCATCTGGACCCGCATCAAGCAGCGGGTCGCCGAAGGGCGGTGGATCCCGGTCGGCGGCATGTGGGTCGAGTCGGACACCAACCTGCCCGGCGGCGAGGCCCTGGCCCGCCAGTTCGTCGCCGGCAAGCGCTTCTTCCTCGAGGAGTTCGGCATCGACACCCCCGAGGCCTGGCTCCCCGACTCGTTCGGCTACTCGGGCGCCCTGCCGCAGATCGTCCGCGCTGCCGGGTCGAAGTGGTTCGTCACCCAGAAGCCGTCGTGGAACGAGACGAACGTCATCCCGCACACCTCGTTCCACTGGGAGGGCATCGACGGCTCGCGCGTCCTGACGCACCTGCCCCCGGCCGACACCTACAACTCCGACGTCTCGCCCGCCGACCTGCGCCGCGGCGAACGGAACAACAAGGAACGCGGCACCGCGAACACCTCGATGCTGCTGTACGGCTTCGGCGACGGCGGTGGCGGTCCCACCCGCGAGATGGTCGGCGCCGCACACCGCCAGCACGACCTCGACGGGTCGCCCCACGTCACACTCGGCACGCCGGCGCAGGTGTTCGAGCAGCTTGAGGCCGAGCTGCCGACGCCGGGGGTCTGGTCGGGGGAGATGTACCTCGAGTTCCACCGCGGCACCTACACGTCGCAGATCCGCACGAAGCAGGGCAACCGCCGCTCCGAGCACCTGCTCCGCGAGGCCGAGCTCTGGGCGGCGACGGCGGCCGTCCGGCTCGGCAGCGAGTACCCGTACGCCGAACTCGAGGACGCCTGGCACACCGTCCTGCTGCAGCAGTTCCACGACATCCTGCCCGGGTCCTCGATCGCGTGGGTGTACGAGAACGCCGAGGAGCAGTACGCCCGGGTCGCCGAGGTGCTCGAGGGGCTGATCGGGAGCGCGACGACGGCGCTCGCCGCAGGCGGGAGCGCAGCCGTCAGCGGTGCCGCTGCCGGCGCAGCCGACGACACCGCGTCGGTCGTGCGCTTCAACGCCTCGCCGGTCGCGGCAGGGGACGTGACCGCCCTGGCAGGTTCGGTCGTCCACGCGCCGCGACCCGTGCCTCCCGTCCGGAGCGGCGACCGCTTCGTCTTCGACACCGGCGTCGTCACCGCGACCATCGACGCTGCAGGCCACGTCGTCTCGTTCGTCGACCACGCCACCGGACGCGACGCGATCGCACCAGGCGCTGCGGCGGCGGAGTACACGGTCTTCCGGGACACCCCGAACCAGTGGGAGGCGTGGGACATCGACCGCGCGTACCAGCGCAACGGCACGGTGCTGTCGGCGTCGTCGGTCTCGGTCGACGGCTCCTCGCTTGTGGTGGAGCGGTCCTTCGGCTCGTCGACGCTCACCACGCGCTACTCGGCCGTGCAGGGCGAACCGGAGCTGAGCGTCGAGACCGAGGTCGACTGGCACGAGCACCAGAAGCTGCTGAAGCTCGCGTTCCCGATCGACGTGCTCGCGTCGTCGGCCTCGAGCGAGATCCAGTTCGGGCACATCGACCGGCCGACGCACCAGAACACCTCGTGGGACCACGCCCGCTTCGAGACCTCGGCACACCGCTGGGTGCACGTCGCGGAGCCCGGGTTCGGCGTCGCGGTGGCGAACGACTCGACCTACGGCCACGACATCACGCGCGAGACCCGGCCGGACGGCGGGATCACCACGCTCGTGCGGGAGTCGCTGTTGCGCGGACCGACTTTCCCGGACCCGAACGCCGACCAGGGGCACCACGTGTTCCGGACGGTGCTGCGGATCGGGGCCTCGGTGCTCGACGCCGCCGACTCCGGGTACCGGCTGAACCTGCCCGTGCGGAGCGTGCCCGGGTCGGCCGAGGTCGCGCCGCTCGTCACGGTGTCGTCGCCGCAGGTGTTCGTCGAGGCCGTCAAGCTCGCCGAGGACCGCTCCGGAGACGTCGTCGTGCGCCTGTACGAGGGGCTCGGCGGCCGGGCGACGGACGTCGGGGTCGCCTTCGGGTTCGACGCTGCGTCGGTGTCGCAGGTCGACCTGCTCGAGCGGCCGCTGGAGCGCTCGTGGTCGGCCGGGGAGCCGGTCGTGCTGACCCTGCGTCCGTTCGAGATCGTGACGCTGCGCGTGCGTCGGGCCTGAGGCAGCGGGCCCGGCGTTCGGTCGGGGAGAGACCGCGGCGCCGGACGGGACACGGGTGCGTTCCGTCCGGCGCCGTGTTGCGTGTGGGTGTGGGGTGCGGGTGCGGCCGGGAGGAATCGGGCGTAGCTGGTCGAATCGGGCGTACCTGGTCGGAACTTCTGGCCAGGTATGCCCGATTCCGCTTGGCATCGCGGCCGTTCTGGGAAGGAACGTCTCCCCTCCACAACCGCCCAGGCCTGGAGGCCCGTCCACAGTTCCCGACATCGGCCTCCGGAACGGATGGCCGGTCCGGCATCGTCACGTGCATGAACGAGTCGCTGCCCATCCTCCGAGCCTCCGCCATGCACGAGGCCGGCCTCGACGCCACCACCCTGCGCCGCCGAACCCGGACCCAGGGTGTCGGCCGCCTGGTCCGGGTCGGACCGAACGCCTTCGTCGACGGTGCCGCGTGGGACGCCGCCGGGCCTCGTCAGCGGTACGTCACCCGGGTGTTCGCGCGGCTCGGCCGGCTCGGCACGCGGGCGACGGCCTCGCACCTGTCCGCGGCGGCCCTGCACGGCCTCCCAGCGCTCGGCGGGTGGGACGTCCCGGTGCACGCGACGGTGCCGGAGTCGATGTACCGGGGCCGGAGCGCCGAGCTGGTCCTGCACACGAGACCCGTCGGCCGGGGCGAACGGGCCACGGTCGGTGCGATCGCGGTCACCTCCGTCCCCCGGACCGTCGTCGACGTGGCGATGACCGGCGACCTGCGGGCGGGCGTCGTCATCGCCGACGCCGCACTGCGACGTGGGTTCGACGACGCCGATCTCCGACGAGCGGTTCCTCCGAAGGCCCGCGCCCGAGCCCTGGCGCAGCAGGTGCTCGACCTGGCCGATGCTCGGTCCGGGTCACCGGCCGAGTCGCTCGCTCGGGTCGTGTTCCGGGAGCTCGGGCTTCCGGACCCGGTGCTGCAGCAGGAGTTCGTCGTCGACGGACGTCGGTCCGCAGTCGACTTCTGGTTCCCGGACCACGGGGTCATCGTCGAGATCGACGGACGGGCCAAGTACTCGCAGGAGCGCTACCTGGGCGGCCGGAGTCCGACCGAGGTGTTCCTCGACGAGAAGCGGCGGCACGGTCGGTTGCTCACCGTGCCGGGTGTCCGGACGATCATCCGGCTCGAATGGCGAGACCTGTTCGACCTCGATGCGCTGGCACTGCGACTCCGGGCGGCGGGGCTCCCGTGCGCGGTCCGACCGGTCCGGAGCGCTCGGCTCCGTACGGGGTGACCGTCCGGCGCCGTACGGGGTGACCGTCCGGCGCCGCAGGGGGTGACCGTTCGGCACCGGTGAACCGGCACAGCACGCGCTGGCTAGCGTGGCGTCATGGCAGTGCAGGAGATCTGGCTCGTCCGTCACGGCGAATCGGTCGCGAACGTCGCGGCGGCTCGGGCCGAAGCCGCGGGCGACGACGTGATCGACGTCGAGTTCCGGGACGCCGACGTCCCGCTCAGCCGGCTCGGCACCGATCAGTCCCGTGCCCTCGGCCAGGAGCTCGCCGACCGCGGGATCGACGACGTCCCCGTCGCGCTGTGGGTGTCGCCGTACCTCCGTGCGCAGCAGACGATCGCGATCGCGCTCGAGGCAGCCGGCATCACCGAACCCGAGAAGCGGGTGGACGAGCGCCTCCGCGACCGCGAGCTCGGCGTCCTCGACCTGCTGACCCTGCAGGGCGTCCGCAACCGGTACCCGGACGAGGAACGCCGCCGGCAGTGGCTCGGCAAGTACTACCACCGGCCGGCAGGCGGGGAGTCGTGGGCGGACGTGATGCTCCGACTCCGGTCGCTCCTGGGCGACCTCGAGCGGGTCGACGGTGTCGAGCGCCTGGTGATCGCCGCGCACGACGCCGTGGTGATGCTCGCCGTCGCGGTCTGCCTCGACCTCGACGAGCCGGCACTCATGGAGTTCGCCCGGACCCACGCGGTCGCGAACGCCTCCCTCACCCGACTCCGTCGTGACGATGCCGGATCGCCGTGGGTGCTCGAGGAGTTCTCCTCCGTCGGACACCTGGACGACGACGAGGTCACCCAGCACACCGGCCGGAAGGACGACGAACATGTCCACTGAACCCGTCACCCCGAACTTCCTGCGGGACTGGCCACTGCCCGAACCCGGTGCCGGCAAGTACGGCCGCGGGCAGGTGCTCATCGTCGGCGGCGCCGCTCGGACCCCCGGTGCGGCGATGCTCTCCGCGCTCGCCGCACTCCGGGTCGGCGCCGGTCGTCTCACGCTGGCGGTCGGCCGGAGCGTGGCGAACGAGGTCGCGGTCGCGGTGCCCGAGTCCGGGGTCGAACCCCTCGACGAGGACCAGGACGGTCACATCGCCGTCGGTGCGATCGAGGGCATCGCGGACAGCGCCTCGAGCGCCGACGCGGTGCTGGTCGGGCCGGGGCTCGACGAGCCGGACGGTTCGCGTGACCTCGTGGCCGGACTCGCCGACGTCGTCGGTCCGCAGACCACCGTCGTGCTCGACGCCTTCGCCCTCGGTGTGGCTGCCGACGTGCGGGACCGCCTCGAACCGCTGCGTGGACGGCTCGTGATGACGCCGAACTCCGGCGAGGCCGAACGCCTGCTCGGGCGGGAGTGCAGCGACGACGACGTGGCCGACGCCGTGGCGATCGCGAACCGCTTCGGAGCGGTCGTGGCCCTCGGCGACGCCATCGCCACACCGCAGGGTCGGGCGTGGCTCAAGGGCACCGGCTCCGGCGGTCTCGGCACGAGCGGCAGTGGGGACGTGCTGTCCGGTGCGGTCACCGGCCTGCTCGCCCGCGGCGCCGATCCGGCGCAGGCCGTGGCGTGGGCGTCCTACGTGCACGCTGCCGCAGGTGACCGGCTCGCGGTGCAGGTCGGGCCGCTCGGGTACCTGGCGAGCGAACTCGTCACCGAGATCCCGCGGGTCCTGGTCGAACTCGGGGCCTGAGCCCGCCCGTTCTTTCCCAGAACGCCCGCGATACCCGGTGCTTTCGGGCATACCTGCCGAGAACTTCCGACCAGGTACGCCCGAATCGACCAGGTACGCCCGGAACGACCAGGCCGCCCGACCCCGCCCCTGCCTCTTATAC
>NZ_QKTE01000025.1:0-51944 GCF_003234735.1 Curtobacterium sp. MCLR17_040
CAGCGCGAGCAGCAGCACCGACCAGAGGGCCGTCCGCGCCGAGACCGCGAGGAGCAGCCGATGCCGAACGTCGCCACCCGCCGTCACGTCCGCTGCGTCGGCGACCTGCCCCGGCTGCTCCTCGCGGTCTCGGCGCGGACGGCCCTCTGGTCGGTGCTGCTGCTCGCGCTGTGGGCGTCGCTCCCCGCGGCGTTCGGGTGGCACGTCACGACGGTCGTCTCCGACTCGATGGCCCCCGGCATCCGGACCGGGGACGTCGTCGCCGCGATGCCCGTCGGACGCGATGACCTCGAGGCCGGACGGGTGCTGCTCGTCGAGGACCCCGACCACCGGGATCGACTCCGTCTGCACCGACTCGAGCGCATCGAACCGGACGGGGGCCTGCGTCTGCGCGGGGACGCGAACCCGACGGCCGACCGCACGGCCGTCGAACCCGCGGCGGTCCTCGGAGTCGGGGTGCTGCGGTTCCCGTGGATCGGGCTGCCGGGCGTCTGGATCCGCGGGGGCGACTGGACGTCCCTGCTGCTGGCCGGCGTCGTCACCGCCGTGCTCGTCGTCGCCGGGCGTGCTGATCGGGACATCGTCGCCGGTCGCCCCTGCCGCACCTGCGGCACGCCGCGCCGTGATCTCCACTCGCCCGTGGTCGCGGAGCCCCGGACGGCGGCCGTCACCGCCCCGACGTCGACCACCGTTCCGGTCGCGGTGTTCACGGCGGCGGCCATCACCCTCACCCTGCTCGCCGGAGCAGGAGCCGGAGCTGGCGCGGGCGCCGGGTTCAGCGGCTCGACCGGGACCGCCTCGGCGCTCGGCACCGGCGGCTTCGGGTGCTTCCACCAGCCGGCGCCGGGCACGTCACTCGCGTGGGACTTCGCCGAGAAGAACGGTCCGCAGGTCGTCGACTCGAGCGGGTCCGGGGCCGACGGGGCCTTCACGCCCGCCGCTGCCGCCCGGGTCGACGCGGACTGCGCGACGAACCCCTACGCGACGTTCTGGACCGAGGACGGCGCCGAAGGGTGGGCGGTCACGGACACCGCGGTCGACGCGCCGAACACCTTCACGATCGAGACCTGGTTCCGGACCGACGACACCGACGGTGGCCGGGTGTTCGGCTTCGGCTCGGACCGATCGGCGGCGTCGACCTACCGCGACCGGCACCTGTACATCGGCGCCGACGGAGTCCTGCGCTTCGGGGTCGAGGGCTCCGGATCGCAGTTCAAGTTCACCATCGGGTCCACCGCGCCCGTGAACGACGGCGCCTGGCACCACGTGGTGGCCACCTTCGAGGCACGGTTGATGACGCTCTGGGTCGACGGTTCGCTACAGGGCAGCCGATCCGATGCCGTCACGCTGCGGCAGTACCCCGGCCACTGGCGGGCCGGACGGCAGACGCTGTCCGGTTGGCCCGGTGCAGCGGGCTACGCCTTCACCGGTGACGTGGACACCGTCCGGGTGCACGACACCGTCCTCGACGCAGCCGAGGTCGCGCAGGCGTTCCAGGCCGGGCGCTGACACCAGACCGTGCCAGGTCGCAGCCCAGCGAAGCCCAGCCCGGCGCGGCGTCAGTGCGTCGCCTGCTCCACCCGGATGCGCGCGAGGATCTCGCTGCGCAGCTGGTCGGGAGCGGTCTCCTTGCAGGCGCGACGGACGGTCTCCATGAGCACGACGCCGACGCGGTGCTCGGTCTGGCAGTCCTCGCACCCGTCCATGTGCTCGCGGATGTCCGCGGCGTCCTCGTGACGGAGCTCGTCGTGCAGGAACTCCTCGAGCTCGGCCTTCGCCTTCGAGCAGTCGCAGCCGCTCATCGTGCGTCCTTCCGTCCGGTGCGACCCGTGGCCGCGGTTGCCTTCGTCGTCTGTGCCGCGCCTCGTCCCCGTCCACGCATCGTCGCCGTCGACGCTGCGTCCGGGACGATGCCGGTCTCACGGGCGTGGTCCGCCAGGAGCCCACGGAGGAGCCGGCGGCCACGGTGGAGGCGGCTCATGACCGTCCCCACGGGGGTCTTCATGATGTCGGCGATCTCCTGGTACGAGAAGCCTTCGACATCGGCGAAGTACACGGCCATCCGGAAGTCCTCCGGGATGGCCTGCAGGGCGTCCTTCACGGCGGAGGACGGCAGGTGGTCGATCGCGTCGGCCTCGGCGGACCGGGCGGAGATCGACTGGGTGACGCTCTCCGCGCCGCCGAGCTGCCAGTCCTCGAGCTCGTCGATGGTGCCCTGGTACGGGTTCCGCTGGTTCTTGCGGTACGTGTTGATGAACGTGTTCGTGAGGATCCGGTACAGCCAGGCCTTCAGGTTCGTGCCCTGCTTGAACTGGCGGAACGCGGCGAAGGCCTTGACGAAGGTCTCCTGCACCAGGTCCGACGCGTCGGCCGGGTTGCGGGTCATCCGCATGGCCGCACCGTAGAGCTGGTCCATGAAGGGCAGGGCCTGGTCCTCGAACAGGGACCGCAGCTCCGCCTCGGAGACGGTCTTCGCGTCCACCGACTCGTCTGCGGCGTCGTCGAGGGCTTCGTGCTCCTCTTCGACGGCGTCGAGCTGCACCTCGGTCTCGTCGACCAGGTGGTGCGGAGCTGCCTGCGGTTCGTCGGTCGTCATCGCCGCCAAGTCTAGGCCGAGCGTGCCGAGCGTCGTCGGCACCGCGGTCAGCACGGTCGCCGTGCCGGTCCGCTCTCGTGCGAGTGTTGCTGTCGCCACTGATCCTCCCGGTGCGTTCAGTACCCTGGTGAACCGATGGCAGACACGACGCATTCCCACAGCGGGGCCCAGCCCGCCGACCCCTGGATCGCCCCGGTCGCAGGGGGTCCGCTGCGCGGCGACGTCGCGCTGCCCGGGTCGAAGTCGCTGACGAACCGGGAGCTCGTGCTCGCGGCCCTCGCGGACGGCCCCTCGACGATCCGGCTCCCGCTGCACTCCCGTGACTCGGCACTGATGATCGCGGGCCTCCGTGCGCTCGGCGTCGGCATCGAGGAGCTCGAGCCGGCGGCGGGCACCGCCCCGAACCCCTACGGCCCGGACCTCCGGATCACGCCCGCCCCGATGCACGGCGACGTCCGCCTGGACTGCGGGCTGGCCGGCACCGTGATGCGCTTCCTGCCGCCGCTCGCCGCCCTGGCCGTCGGTCCCGTCACGGTCGACGGCGACCCCTACGCCCGCAAGCGGCCGATGCACGCCATCGTGCAGGGACTCGTGGACCTCGGTGTCGACGTCACGGACGACGGCGGCGGTTCGATGCCGTTCTCGTTCACCGGCACCGGCTCGGTCCGCGGTGGCGCCCTGACGATCGACGCGTCGGCGTCCTCGCAGTTCGTCTCCGGGCTGCTGCTGTCGGCGCCCCGCTTCGACGAGGGCCTGCACCTCACCCACGTGGGCGAACGCCTGCCGAGCATGCCGCACATCGAGATGACCGTCGCGGCGCTCCGTGCTCGCGGCGTCCGCGTCGACGAGCCGTCGGTCGGCGAGTGGGTCGTGCACCCCGGCCCGATCGGCGCGCGTGACGTCACGATCGAGCCCGACCTGTCGAACGCGGCGCCGTTCGCGGTCGCCGCGCTCGTCGCCGGCGGCACGGTCCGCATCCGCACCTGGCCCACCGAGACGACGCAGGTCGGCGCCGACCTCGAGACGCTCCTGCCCCTGTGGGGGGCGAGCGTGGCCCGTGACGGTGACGACCTGGTCGTCGACGGCGGCGTCGGGATCCGGAGTGGGGCCTCCTTGCCGGGTCTCGAACTCGACCTGAGCCGCGGCGGCGAACTCGCCCCGGCGCTCGTCGCGCTGGCCGCGCTGGCGGACGGCCCGAGCGAGATCACCGGGATCGGTCACCTGCGGGGGCACGAGACGGACCGTCTGGCCGCACTCGCGGCGGACCTCAACCGGTCTGGAGGCGCGGTGCTCGAACTCGACGACGGCCTGCGGATCGAGCCGGCGCCGCTCCACGGCAGCGCCTGGGGCGCGTACGACGACCACCGGATGGCGACCGCGGGGGCGATCGTGGGCCTCGTCGTCGACGGCGTCGCCGTCGACGACATCGGGTCGACCGCGAAGACGCTGCCGCAGTTCCCGGAGCTGTGGGCGGCGCTCGTGGCGTCCTCGGTGGCCGCTGCACCGGTGAGTGGGGACTGACGCATGAGCTGGTGGGACGACACCGACGGTGACGACGCCGACGCGGACGAGCCGTACGGGCAGTACGACGAGTCGAGCGTCCGGGTGCGTCCGAACCCGAAGGGCAACCGACCGCGCACGAAGACCCGGCCGACGTACGACGACGCCCCCGTCGGGTGGGTGACGAACGTCGACCGCGGGCGGTTCGGCGTGTTGATCGACGACCACGTCATCACCGCGACGAAGGCCCGCGAGCTCGGCAAGAAGTCCGTCGTCACGGGCGACCACGTGTCGCTCGTCGGGGACGTCTCGGGCGACCCGGGGTCGCTCGCGCGCATCGTGAAGGTCGCCGAGCGCACCACCCTGCTGCGACGGAGTGCCGACGACTCCGACGAGGTCGAGCGCGTCATCGTGGCGAACGCCGACCAGATGCTCATCGTGGTGGCCGCCGCCGACCCCGAGCCACGCACCCGCCTGATCGACCGGTACCTGGTGGCCGCGTTCGACGCCGGCCTCGACCCGATCCTCTGCATCACGAAGACCGACCTCGCCGACCCGGCTGCGTTCCTGGCGCACTTCGCGTGCCTGGATCTGCGGATCGTGACGAGCCGATCGGACGACGTCCCGTTCGAGGCGCTGCACGAGCTCCTGGACGACAAGGTGACCGTGACCGTCGGGCACTCCGGCGTCGGCAAGTCGACGCTGGTGAACGCCCTGACCGGCTCGACGCGGGCGATCGGGGTCGTGAACTCCGTGACCGGGCGGGGGCGGCACACGTCGTCGTCGTCGATCGCGCTGCAGGTCCGTGACGGCGGGTGGATCATCGACACGCCGGGTGTGCGGTCGTTCGGGCTGGGGCACGTCGACCCCGCGAACGTCTTCCGGGCGTTCGCGTCGCACGCCGTGCCGGTGCGGCCCGCGCGGGACGGCATCCCGTTGGCGCAGGCGCACGACTGGGAGATCGTCGACCGGGTGCAGGACGGGGAGCTCGGGCCGACCGGCGTCGAGCGGCTCGACTCGTTCCGGGCGCTGCTGACCGGCATGGGCGCGTCCGACCCCGGTTCCGAGTAACGCGCCGGGGGTGCCGGCCGGCGGCTGGTCGTCGCCGGCCGGCGCTGGTCGGCGGCTCGTCGGCGGCTGGTCGGCGGCTGGTCACGACACCCCGCGGTGTGTGCGTCGAGGGGTCACGAGCTGTCGGCTGGAGGTGCGGCACCCGACAGTTCGTGACCACTCGAGCGCCGGCGCGCGGTGAGTCGTGACCACTCCGGTTCCCGCGCCCCTCGCACGGTGCAGACCTCGCACCGTGCGAGGGGCGCTTGAACGGTGCGAGGTCGTGCACTCCGTGCGGGCTCGCGGGTCTCGCACGGAGTGGGCAACCTCGCACGGGACGACGCCTCGGCACCGGGCCGGCGTCGACAAGCGCGCATCGGGGTTGTACAGTTGCGGTCGTGTCTGAAGTTGCAAAGTACAACTTTGCGCCGACCCCCGCTGTCGACGCCCCGTCCCCGAGCACGACGACGACGTCGCACGCGCACCACTCCCCCACCCACAAGTCCCCACGAGCCCCGAAGCCGCAGCGGTCCGACAGCGTCCTGCGCCCCGCCGGCCTCGGTCGTGTGCTGCTGACGTTCGCCTCGCACATCCTCGTGCCGCTGTTCCTGGCCGCCGGCATGGGCCTGGCCTACCTCGGTGCTTTCCACGCTCCGGCCCCGCAGGAACTGCCCGTCGGCATCGTCGGCCAGGGCGCGGCCACCCAGGTGTTCGCCCAGACCGTGACCGACCAGTCCGACGGCGCCCTCGTGGCCCACGTCGTCGCATCGACGAAGGCTGCCGAGCAGCAGGTGCGCGACCGCGACCTCGCCGCCGTGTACGCACCGACGGCGACGGGTGCCACGCTCTACGTCTCGACCGCCGCGTCGGAGACCACCGCGAGCGCCGCGCAGAAGGTGTTCCTGCCGATCGCCTACGACCAGCACGTGCCGTTCCGGGTCGTCGACGTCGTGCCCACGGGCGACCAGGACACCACCGGCCAGGGGCTGTTCTTCCTGCTCGTGGCCCTGAGCGTCGGCGGGTACGCGTCCGCGATCGCCGTGGCCTCGGTCGCGACGAAGCTCCGCGCCGTGTGGACCGCGGTCATCGGGCTCGCCACCGCGGGGGTCGTCGCCGGCATCGGCGTGATCGTCGCCGGACCGATCTACGGCGTCATCACCACCCACCACTGGCAGGTGTTCCTGTTCGCCTGGCTCTACGACGCGATCATCGTCGCGCTCGGCGTCGGGCTGCACCCCGTGCTCGGCCGGTGGACGACCCCGATCCTCACGATGCTGTTCGTGATGCTGAACTTCACGTCGTCCGGCGGGATCTTCCAGCCGGCGTTCCAGCCCGGGTTCTTCGCCGCCCTGCACACCTTCTGGAGCGGTGCGGCATGGCTGCAGGCCGCTCAGGACCTGCAGTACTTCCCGGACGCCTCGCTCGGCCGGTCGTCGCTCGTGCTCGCCCTCTGGCTGGCCGCCGCGCTCCTGCTCTGCGTCGTGGTGCACGGGCTCGTCGCCCGCCGGACCCGCATCGCCCGCGAGCGCGAGGTCACCCGGCTCGAGGAAGAAGAGGTCGTCGCCGCGTAGCGACGGTAGGTTGGGCGACGTGGACCTCAGCGCCGACCTGGACTTCGCCCGCTCCCTCGCCGACACCGCCGACGCGATCAGCCTCGAGCGCTTCCGTGCCGCCGACCTGCACGTGACGAAGAAGGCCGACAGCACGCACGTCACCGACGCCGACCAGGCCGTCGAACGGGCCCTGCGCGAGCGACTCGCCGCCGAGCGACCGGACGACGCGTTCCTCGGCGAGGAGACGACGGCGGACACCGGGGCCGAGGCCGTCAGCGAAGGACACCGCCAGTGGGTGGTCGACCCGATCGACGGCACCGCCAACTACCTGCGCGGCGTGCCGGTGTGGGCGACCCTCATCGCGCTCGCGGTCGACGGCCGCCCGGTGCTCGGCGTCGTCAGCGCTCCCGCCCTCGGCAAGCGCTGGTGGGCGGCCGAGGGCTCCGGCGCGTTCTCGCTGGACGGACCGCTCCGGGTCTCCGGGGTGTCCGAGCTCGCCGACGTGAGCCTGAGCTACAACAGCATCCAGCAGTGGGACGACGACGACCGCCTCGAGCCGCTCGTCGACCTGTCGCGCCGGGTCTGGCGCACCCGGGCCTACGGCGACATGTGGTCGTACATGATGGTGGCCGAGGGCGTCCTCGACGTCGCCGGCGAACCGGACCTGAAACCGTGGGACATCGCAGCCCTCGTCCCCATCGTCGAAGAGGCCGGTGGCCGCTTCACCTCGCTCGACGGCGATCCCGGGCCGTGGCACGGCAGCGCGCTCGCATCGAACGGCCTGGTGCACGACGCCGTCGTCGAGGTCATCCGCCGCGACTCCTAGGCACGGTCGGCGGGCAGTTCAGCCCCGCTCGGCGGACCCGGGCGCCTCGGTCCGCTCGGCGGATCCGTTCGCCCCGGTGTGCTCGGCGGACCCCGCAGCCGCGTCCGAGTCCTCGGAGTCCCGGTCCAACCGCCGTGCTGCCCGACGACGCGCCACCAGGTCCGCACCGGCCAGCACCAGTGCGAGCGCCATCAGCGACACCGTGAACGTCGTGCCGCTGCGGAACGCGTCGTGGTACGCATCAAGACGGCTTCCGGACCCGCCAGATCCCGACCCCGCTGCCTCGCTCCGCACGATCCCGTAGAAGATGCTCGTCGCGACCGCGGTGCCGATCGCGGTGCCGACACGCTGCCCGAGCTGCTGCATCGACCCCGCCACCCCGGACTGCTCGACGGGGATCTCGGCCAGGGTCAGGGTCTGGTTCGGCGACACCACGAACCCGCCACCGAGTCCGCCCACCAGGAACGCGCCCGCCATCGCCCACGGGGTGACCTCCGGCGGGGTGGCGACGGCGGCGACCATGAGCAGCAGGAAGCCGACGACGACCATCCCGAGCCCGGCGACGACCAGCGCCCGCCCGACCCGGTCGACGATCCGTCCGCCGATGTAGGAGCCCACGGCACTCGTCGCGGCGAAGGGGATGCTCACCATGCCGGCGAACAGGGGCGAGAGCCCGAGGCCCTCCTGCAGGTACAGCGTGACCATGAGGAACGACGCCGGCAGCGCCGCGAAGTAGACCGCCACGATCGACAGACCGTTGCGGTACGACGACAGCCGGAACAGCTCGAAGTGCACGACCGGCGACTTGCCCTGCCGCTTGAACCGCTGCTCCCAGAGCACGAACAGCACGAGGAACACCGCGAAGCCGACCAACCAGAACCAGCGGGTCGCGGAACCACCACCGCCGCTGGTCAGCACGAACGGCAGCATCAGGGTGATGATCGCCGCGCCGAGCAGCAGGATGCCGACGACGTCCAGTTCACGGTCCTGCGCCTTCCCCTGGGCACCCTTCGGCAGCAGGCGGACGGCGAAGAGCAGCGCGGCGATCCCGAGGGGCACGTTCATCCAGAACAGCAGCCGCCAGCCGGACTCCTCGCCGCCGATCGCGATGAGGCCACCGCCGATGGTCGGCCCGAGGGCGGTGGAGATGCCGATCATCGCCCCGAACAGCCCGAACGCGCGGCCTCGCTCCGGTCCGCGGAACAGCTGCTGCACCAGTCCGATGACCTGGGGCATCTGGATCCCGGCGGCGAATCCCTGCAGGATCCGCGTGACGATCAGGACCTCGATGTTCGGTGCGACGGCGCACAGCAGGCTCGATCCGGTGAACGCACTGAGCCCCACGATGAACATGACGCGCCGGCTCTTCAGGTCCCCGAGCCGACCCGCGGGCACCAGGGCGAGGCCGAACGCCAGCGCGTACCCCGCCACGATGAGCTGGAGCGACGAGCTGGTGGCCCCGAGGGACTGCTCGATCGAGGGCAGCCCGACGTTCACCTTGGACAGGTCGAGGATCGTCAGGGCTGCGACCGCCACGCACACGGCGAAGGCGCGCCACCGGGTGCGGTCATCGAGGCGGGCGTCGGTCGGTTCGGCGTTGGACATCCCGTCCTGGCTACACCTGCGAGGACGAACGAGGTCCGGACAGAGCTGTACCCCGGTTCCGTCAGGCGGACCCGGATCGGGGTGCAGAGGGCGGGTGCCACACCCCCCTCGTGGCCCCCCGTACTGGGGGCACCGTTCTGGACATCTGCGAGCCGGAGTCCGCTCGGCGGGCCGGTACCTGAGTTATCGTGCTCCAGACGGCAGGTCACGTGACGCTCTCGGATTCCCTAGATCCGGACGGCGGAACAGACCGGTCGTGTTCGTCCGAAGACCCTAACCCGAGGGGTGATACAGACGATGACATCATCGTTCCCGAGCGGAACCGAGTGCACCCACACTCGTCGACCGCATCCAATCCACGACAGTTCCGGCGCGCGCTCAGTCGCCGCCGCTCGTCCGCACTCCGCCACGGTCACCCGCCGTGCAGCAGTCCGGTCCGCCTCCGTGCGCCCCGTCGCAGCGACCCCTGTGTTCGCCGACGCCCTCCTCGCAGCATCCGCCTCCGGACCCGGAGGCCGGTGAGTCATGGCACTCACCGGTCGACGTCTCGAGGTCGACCGGATCGCGACCCTCGCAGTGCTCCCACGGGAGTCCGCGATGGTCGTGGTCGGCGACCCTGGTTCCGGACGCAGCAGCGTCCTCGACGCGGTCTCGAACCGCGTCTCCCTCCCCGTCGTCCGGGTCGGTGTCAACGGGAGTGAATCCCGCTGGCCACTGGCCGGGGTGACCTCCCTGTTCACCGCGCTCGACGACCCTCGAGCGACCGCACACATCGCCCACCTGCTGCAGGCAGGCGGGACCGCGGCCGCCGTGACGGCCGGGCTGGCGGCGGCGCACGACTTCCTCGACGCCGTGCACGCCCTGACCCTCCCGCCGACGCTCGTCCTCATCGACGACCTCGACCGGATGGACTCGGAGAGCCAGGAACTCATCGCGTTCCTCGCCGGACGACTCGCGGGCACCGCCCTGCGTGTCGTGGCGACGGTCCGCTCGGTGCCGTCGGACGGGCCGCTCGCGGCCCTGCCGACCCTGCGCATCGAACCGCTGCCCTCGGACGAGGCACTGATCCTCGCCCGGGCCATGGCACCCGCCGAAGCGAACGACGGCGTCCTCGCCGTCCTCGCCGAGGAGACCGGTGGCAACCCCGGCGCGCTCCGCGAACAGCTCGCGGTGCTCACCCGGGAGCAGCTCACCGGCGCGGAGCCGATCGTGCTCCCGCTCCGACCCACTCCGACGACCGAGGCCATCGCGGCGCTCGCACTCGGGCCCGCCGCGGGACGCGATCTGGACGTCCTCGCGAAGCTCGCCCTGGTGCCCGTCGCGAAGACCACGGCGTGGGACCGGGACGAGCTGGACGACCTGGTCGGGGCCGGTCTCGCGACCGTCCGCGGGCAGAGCGTCACCGTCCGGCACCCGCTCGTGCGTTCCGCGCTCTACTGGCGGATGCCCGCCCGTGACCGTCGTGCGGCACACGCCGAGCTGGCCACGGCGAGCGCGGAGAGCGACCCGCGGTCGGCCGCGTGGCACCGGAGCTTCGTCGACGACGTCCCCGACGTGGTCGCACTGCTCCAGGCTGCACGGTCGTACGTCGTGGACGGCAACGTGCACGCCGCGATCGCGCTGACCGAACGTGCCCTGCACATCGGTGGCGGGACCGAGGACGAGCACGTCGCGCTCCTCGGGGTCGCGGAGGCCATGCTCGGCAAGCGCCTGCTCGGCTTCGCCGCGCGGTACCTCGCGGCGCTCCGTCCGTTCCGGACGACGCCGAACGAGGTCCGTCGGCTCCGGCTGCAGTACTCGGCCGAGTACCTCAGCGGTGACGCCGTGCACGCGGACGAGCTGCTCGTCCCCGTCGACGCGACCGACCCGGCCGAGGTGGACGCCGTCGCCGGGCTGATGGCCATGGTGGCCTGCTTCCGTGCCGAGGCGTGGGAGCTCGACCAAGCCAAGGACCTGCTGCACCGGATCGAACCGCTCGAGGGGTCGGCGTCCGCGCACACCCTCGAGATCGCGACGACCGCGCGGGAGCTCATCGCCGCCGTGGACGGCGTGCTGCCGCCCGACACCGAACTGCACGACGGGCTCGCGACGTCGGAGCTCGTGGCGATGTCCGACCCGGCCCTGCTGCTCCTCGCCCACGCGCTGAGCATCGGCGAGCGCTACCGGAGCGCGCGCCGGGTGTTCGCACTCGTGCTCGCCCGGGGGCCGGAGACCGCGGCGGTGTGGACCGAGGCGGCCCGCTACCTGACGTCCGAGAACGAGGTGCGCTCCGGCAACTTCCGGCAGGCGCTCCGTGCGATCGACGTGTGGGAGTCCGGTTCGTCCGTCGCCGAGCGGTTGCGTGAGCCCTCCCGGGCGATCGCCGTCGCGTGGCGGCACTTCGCCGAGGGCCGGTCCGCCGAGGCGCTCGACGTCGTGGACCGGTGCCTCGAGCACCGTTCGACGAGTCGGCTCTGGGGTGCGACGGCGAAGCTGCACGCGCTCCGCGGCAAGGTCCTGCTGCTCGACGGCCGCCTCGACGAGGCAGCCACCGCGCTCGAGGCCGCCGACGCCATCGGTCGGTCGCTCCGGAACCCCGCGGTGCTCCGGCACCTCGGCGACCTGGTCGAGGCGTACGTGCGCCTCGGACGGATGGACGACGCGCGGACGATCACGGCCCGCCTGGCGGCGGACCACCACGCCCGTCCGGGGCGCTGGGGTGCCCTGGTGCTGGCGCGGAGCCTCGCGCTCGTCGCCGACGACACCACCCGCGAGCCGGCCCGTCGCCGTGCGCTGGAACTGTTCCAGCCGCACGACTCGCAGTACGAGCGGGCTCGCACGTTCGCGGCGCTGGCCGCGGTCGGCAACCCGGCGGAACGGCCGCGCCTCGGTGCGGCGGCCGCAGCGGCGTACGAGGCGGCCGGCCTGCGTCGACCGCTCGTGACGCCGGCGCCGGCTGCGGCGATGCCGCAGTTCGGCACGGGCTCGTCGTCGATCCGGTCCGCACCGGTGCTCTCGCCGGCGTTCCCCGCGACGCCGCGCAGCGCCCCCGACGCGTCGGCGGTGCTCACGTCGCTGACCGCCGAGGAGCGTGCGGTGGTGCAGAAGGTCACCGAGGGCTACCGCAACCGCGAGATCGCCTCGTCGCTGTTCATGTCGCAGCGCACGGTGGAACTGCGGCTCACGCAGATCTACCGCAAGGTCGGCGCGCGATCGCGATCGCACCTGGTCGCGCTCCTCACGTAGGAGACGCACCACAGGACGGACGGGAGGCCCGGTACCAGCTGGTACCGGGCCTCCCGTCCGTAGTCCCTCGCTTGGTGCGACGGCGCTTGCGGGAGTCCGCACGCGACCGCAGCGCGGTGGGCCCCCGCACGCGGGGAACCGCAAGAGCGTCCGACGGGTGTTGCCGTGTGGTCGGCGGCGGGTGAGGCTTCTCCTGCACCGACCGCCGTGCCCCTCCCCCGGGGGCCAGCCCGCGGTACCCCGTCCGGTACCCGAACCCCTCGGCCCAACGACACCGACGTCCGTCCTCGCCTGATCCGAGGACGGGCGTCGGTTCCCGGGCCGGGAGGCCCCGGACGCGCGGCAGACCCGACGGCGGTCGGTGCCGCACCAGTTCCACCTCCCCGTTCCACCCACTCTCGTTCCCCCGAAGGGACAGCCGATGTGCGGCATCATCGCGGCCCGCGTGTCTGACGACGCGACCCCCTACCTGCTCGACGGACTCGAACGACTCGAGTACCGCGGGTACGACTCCGCCGGCATCGCCGTCCGGACGGCCGGCGGCCGCACCGAGACGATCCGCTCGGTCTCCCGCGTCGGCGACCTGCGGACGCTCGTCGCTGCACGCTCCGGTGACGCGCTCACCGGCGTCGGCATCGGTCACACCCGCTGGGCCACGCACGGTGCCGTGCGCGAGGCGAACGCACACCCGCACGCCGACTGCACCGGCCGGATCTCGATCGTGCACAACGGCATCGTCGAGAACGCGGAGCGGCTGCGGCAGACGCTCGAGGCGCAGGGCCACCGCTTCCGGTCGGACGTCGACTCCGAGGTCATCGCGCACCTGGTCGAGCGGGCGCTGGCGGTCGACCCGGACCTGATGCTCGCGGTGCAGATCGCGACGGCGCAGCTCGAGGGCTCGTGGGCGATCGTGGTCCTGGACGCCCGGGACGGCCGCATGGTCGTGGCGGCGGACCGTTCGCCGCTCGTCGTCGCCCGCTCCGGCCGCGGCGACTTCGTGGCGAGCGACATCGGCGCGATCGCCGAGTGGTGCGAGACGTTCGTGGCGCTGCGCGACGGCGACGTCGTCGAGCTCGGTGAGGCCTGGACCTGGTCGTCCGACGGCATCACGGTACCCGTGCCGTTCCCCACGCCGTCCCCGTTCGCCGCCGCAGCACTCGACCTCGGCGACCACACCGACCACATGGCGAAGGAGATCGACGAGCAGGCCGACGTCGTCGCGACGATCCTGGACCGCGTGACCCGCCGCACCGCCGACGGCAGCATGTGGGTGGGCCTCGGCCTGGCCGGCTTCCACCGGCTGGCGATCGTCGCCTGCGGCACGTCGCTGAACGCGGGCCAGGTGATCGCGACCGCACTGCGCGGGATCGGTGGGGTGCCGACCGACATCGTCGTCGCGAGCGAGGCCGACCAGGCCGTGCTCGGTCCGGGCACCCTGGTCGTCGCCATCAGCCAGTCCGGTGAGACCGCGGACGTGCTCCGCGCCCTGGACCGGTTCGAGGACCGCCACCCGGTGCTCGCGCTGACGAACAACATGCACTCCTCGCTCGCCCGACGAGCGGACGCCGTGCTGGACTGCCACGCCGGCCCGGAGATCGGGGTCGCCGCCACGAAGACGTTCACGGCGCAGGTCGTCGTTGGCGTCGCGGCGATGATCTCCGCGATGGTGGCCTCCGGCCGTATCGAACCGTCGCGCGCGCAGGTACTCGTCGACGAACTGCTCGACCTGCCGGCACGGATCGAGCACGCCGCGCGGGTGTCCGCCGAGCGGATGCCGCTGCTGGTGTCGAGCGTCAAGGAGGCGACGGGCTTCCTGTTCCTCGGCCGCGGTGCCGGACTGCCGTACGCCGCCGAGGGCGCCCTGAAGCTCAAGGAGCTCAGCTACCGCTGGGCCGAGGCCTACCCCGCCGGCGAACTCAAGCACGGGCCGCTCGCGCTGGTGGACGACGGCACCCCGGTGGTCGTCATCGACCACGGTGAGCCGAAGATCCAGTCGGCGATCGCCGAGGTCCGGGCACGCGGTGGCTTCGTCATCACGATCGGCGGCGAGTCGGCGGACATCCCCGCGCTCGGCCGCCGTGGCACCGGTGACCTGGCCTGGGGTGCGATGACCGCGCCGTGGGGTCCGCTCGAGGCCGTCGTGCCGCTGCAGATGCTCGCGCGGGAACTGGCCCTGCAGCTCGGGTGCGACGTCGACAAGCCCCGGAACCTGGCGAAGTCGGTGACGGTCGAATAGCCGGGCGCCGACGCGTGAACCGCCTGACGGTCTTCCTCGCCGTCCTCACCGCCCTGGCGATCGCCGGCACCGTGGTCCTGGTCACGGTGGTGCTGACGACGCCCGGGCTCCCCTGACGCCGGGCCCGCAGGGTCTTCCTGGGCGGGGCTGCGATGCTGGTCACTTGACCACCGCAGCCCCGCCCCTCGTCTTCGTCGCGCTCCTCGTCGGCGCCGTCCTGCCGTTCGTGCCGTTCGTCGGCCGCGTGGCCCGCATCGCCGCGACCATCGCGCACGAGGTCGGGCACGCGATCGTCGTCGTGCCGTTCGGTGGGCGGATCCAGCGGATCGAGCTGCACCCGGACGGGTCCGGCGAGGCCTGGGTCCAGCTCGGCCGGGTGCCCGGCGGCATCCGGTGGCTCGTCCGGATCCTGAACCTGTACGCCGGGTACAGCGCACCCCTCTGGGCGGGGGTGCTCCTGGTGACCGGGGTGCTGCACGGCTCCCGCTGGCTGCCCGTGGTGGTGCTCGCGGTCATCGGGCTCGTGGCGCTGGCGTTCGTCCGGAACTGGTTCGGCCTGCTCGTCGTGCTCGGCTTCGACGCGCTCGCCCTGTGGGTGGCCGTCCGCCCGTCCGAGGCGACCGTCCTCGTCGTCGCGGCCGTCGGGGCGTTCTTCGTCGTCGACGGCCTGCGCTCGGTGGTGCAGGTCGGCCGCTGGCTGCTCACCGGTGCCCGGGTGCAGACCGACTTCCACATCGCCGCGGCCGAGATGCGGGTGCCGGCGTCCCTGTGGTTCGTGCTGTTCGTCGCCGTGAACGCCGTCGCCGTGTGGCTGGCGCGCGAACCGCTGCTCCAGGTCTGGGACACCGTCGTCACCGGGGTCCGCGCACTCGTCTGAGGCTGCGCTCGCGTAACCGGGGGCCGCAATCGCCTGTCCGCGCCGAGCGGCTGCGAGGCTACCGCCAGACGACCCCCGGAGGTGTCCCATGGCGACCGACGACCACGGCTTCGCGACCGAGCAGGTACACGGCGGCTTCGTGCCCGACGCCGGGCACGGCGCCCGGGTCCCCGCGATCCACATGTCCTCCGGGTTCCTGTTCGACGACTTCGACCAGGCCCGCGACCGCTTCGCCGACACCGACGACGGCTACACCTACACGCGTCTCGGCAACCCCACGAACGCCGACGTCGAGCGTCGCGTGGCGCTGCTCGAACGCGGTGTCCAGGCGATCCTGGTCGGCAGCGGTCAGGCGGCGGCGACCGTGGCGTTCCTCGGCCTGCTGCAGGCCGGCGACCACGTCGTCAGCGCCCGGAGCATCTACGAGGGCACCCGCGGGCTGCTGCTGCAGAACCTCGGCCGGCTCGGCATCGAGGTCGACTTCGTCACCGACGCCCGTGACCTCGACGCCTGGGCCGCCGCGGTCCGACCGAACACGAAGGCGTTCTTCGCCGAGACGATCCCGAACCCGAAGAACGACGTCCTCGACATCACCGGCGTCGCCGAGACCGCACACCGCGCCGGCGTCCCGCTGATCGTCGACAACACCCTCGCCACGCCGTACCTGGTGCGCCCGGTCGAGCACGGTGCGGACATCGTCGTGCACTCGGCGTCGAAGTTCCTCTCCGGGCACGGCGCCGGACTCGGCGGCGTGGTCGTCGACGGCGGCCGCTTCGACTGGTCCGCCGCCCCCGAGCGCTGGACCCACCTGACCAGCCCCGAACGGTCCCTCGGCGGCGAGAGCTACGTCGACCGGTACGGCAACCGGGCCTTCGCCGTGTTCGCCCGCGACGTCGTCGCCGCACGCATCGGCCCGGCGCCGTCCCCGTTCAACGCGTTCCTGCTCCGCCAGGGCATCGAGACGCTGTCGCTGCGGGTGGAACGCCACTGCGCGAACGCGCTGGCCGTCGCGTCCTGGCTGGACCAGCAGCCGGAGGTGACGAGCGTCGACCACGCGGGCCTGGCCTCCAGTCCGTTCCACGACCTCGCCCAGCGCTACCTGCCCCGCGGGGCCGGGTCCGTCTTCGCCTTCACGCTCGCCGGCGGCGAAGCCGCCGCGCGGGCGTTCATCGACGCCGTGCAGCTGTTCAGCCGGATGACCCACCTGGGCGACGTCCGCTCGCTGATCCTGCACCCGGCGACCACCACGCACGCCGGCCGCACGCCGGAAGAGCGAGCCGAGCAGGGCATCGACGACGGCCTGATCCGGCTGTCGGTCGGCATCGAGGACGTCGCGGACCTGCTCCGCGACCTGGATCGCGGGCTCGTCGCGGTGCGGTCCGCAGACGCCGCCGGCCTGGAGGCACGTGGAGCGTCCGACGCGCAGCGCACGGCCACCGGTGGGCCGGCCCTCGACCGGCAGGAGCGCTGAATGGCCGGGCTGCAGCACTTCGGGTACTTCTTCTCACGTGGCTTCGGCCCGCAGGCGTGGGGCCGGTCCGACTGGGACTGGGGCCACGACTGGACGAAGCCGGACCTGTACCAGGAGTCCGTCCGGACGCTCGAGCAGGCCGGCATGGACCTGGTGATCGCCGAGGACGCCGTCTCGCTCGGCTCCCCCGCGACCCTCGACCTGCGCATCCGGCAGGCGTACGGCGGCCCGAAGCACGACCCGCTGCTGCTCGCCCCGTACCTGTTCGCCGCGACCTCGCACATCGGCATCGCGCCGACCGTCAACGCGGGCATCACTCCGCCGTACCTGGCGGCACGGCAGTTCGCGACCCTGGCGCACCTGTCCTCGGACCGGCTGGGCATCAACGTCGTCACCGACGTCGGCAGTGCACGCCACGCCGGCCTGCCGCCGCTGCCGCACGACCAGGCGTACGACCGCGCCGAGGAGTGGATCACGCTGCTCCGCCGGCTCTGGCACTCGTGGGGCGACGCGTACGTCGGCGCACCGGACTCGTGGCACTTCGCGGACGGCGACGCGCTCGACGCGTTCCACCACGAGGGCGCCCACTTCACCGCCGACGGTCCGCTCAACGCGCTGCCGCTGGCGTCGGACCCCGTGGTCGTCTCCCCCGGTGGCTCGGGCCGAGGGCTCGCGTTCGCCGGCACCCACTCGGACGTGCAGCTCGCACTCGCACCGCTGTCCGCCGCCGCGGTGACGGACTACCGCGCCCGGGTGATCGCGGCAGCCGAGGCCGCAGGGCGGTCCACCGCGGACCTGCGGATCCTGTTCGTGCTGAAGCCCGTGATCGTGTCCTCGCCGGAGGAGGCCGACCGGATCGTCGCGGCGTCCGAGCACCCCACCGACGACGCCCTGCGTGCGGCGGCGATCGCGTGGTCGAGCGACTCCGAGACCGACCTGCTCGCACTCGACCTGGACGCCCCGGTGCCCGACGGGACCTTCGGGGAGCACGTCTCGGCCGGCACGATCCGCGGGCTGCTCGGGGACACCCCGGACGCACCGCTGCGGGAACTGCTCACCCGCAAGGCGCGGCAGGGGCGGATCGCGTCACGCTCGGGGTTCGTGGGGACCGCCGACGAGTTCGCGGACTTCATCGAGGAGCTCGGCAGCGACGCCGACAACGACGGGATCATCTTCTCGGGCGACCTGCACCCGGCGCAGATCCACCGGACGTTCGGCGACCTGGTGCCCGTGCTCCGGCGCCGAGGGCTCCTGCGACGGGAGTACGGCGCCGGAGGGATCCGGGCGAACCTGTTCGACTTCTAGCGGGGGCTGCTGCGAGCTACTTCTTCTTCTTGGACTTCTTCTTCGCGTCGTCGTCCTTCTTCGACTTCTTCGACTTCTTCTTGCCGTCGTCGTCCTTCTTGGACTTCTTCTTGCCGTCGTCGTCCTTCTTGGACTTCTTCTTGCCGTCGTCGTCCTTCTTGGACTTCTTCTTGTCGTCGTCCTTCTTCGACTTCGCCTTGCTCGCACCCGTCGGCAGCGGCAGGACGGCCGACACGGCCTCCGGATCCGCCTGCGAGACGTCGGCGTCGGCGGACACAGCCTCGGTCTCCGGCGACTCCACCCCGTCGATCGGCTCGACGACCACGGCCGAGCCGGTGTCCAGCTCGACGTCGACCGCGTGCTCCTCGAGCACCGGTGCCAGGGCGTCGGCGACCCGCTCGACCGTCAGGACCGCGTCCGCCTCGGCGAGTCGGAGCAGCGCCTGCGCGGTCCGGACCCGGGTGGTCGTCTTCCGCTCGAGGACGTCGGACCGTGCCCCCTCGAGGAACGTGCGCAGCGCGCGTTCCACGGCGGAGCGTCCGCGCGGGGCAGCGCGGTCGAGCCGATCGAGTTCTCCGGCGACCCCGGAGACGTCGTCGGCGACGTGCTCGTGGCGGACCGACTCGATGAGCGCGGCGATGGCGGCTGCGGCACGCTCGACCCCGGCGGAGCGCTGGTCGAGCACGACGAGCATCTCGACCACCGAGCCGTAGGTGACGGTCTCGAGGCGAACCGGCTCCGCGCCGCGGCCGCGAACGACCAGACGGGTGTCGGGGTTCGGCAGCCATGCGGCGAGAGCGGCGACCGTGGCGACGGAGCCCACGATCCGCTCGTACTCGCTGAGCACCACTCGTTCCTGCTCCCGCAGACGGACACGGATCGCGATCTCCTGCACCACGTGCTGACCTCTCGTTCGGGTTCGACGCGAGCGTGTTCTGCGCGCCTGCTCCGGAGCGTAGTCTTCGGACGTGGCGGAACAGCGAACGCCCCGGCACTGTCCAGGGGACGGTGTCGGGGCGTTCAGGTGGCGCAGCGTGACAGCGGTTCGTCGTTCGGCGAATGGTGGAGATGGGGGGAATCGAACCCCCGTCCATCGCTGCAATTCGACGTCTTCTACGGGCGTATCCGGATAGTTCGTTCTGCTCGGCCCCGTCCTTTGCTACCGGCTTCTAGGACGACGGGCCCAGTCTCAGTGCAAGTCCCGCACGGCCCTGAGGCGCAACCGTGCAGCAAGTCCTCTGGATGACGTCGGGATCAGGTTAGAAGACGGTCACCTGGCCGACGGACTTCATGTGCTGGGCTGCTTACGCAGCGAGAGCGAAGTCAGTGCGCTTGGAATTGGCACTTGTTGTTTTCCACGGATCGTTTACGAGATAACCGTGGGTCCTCGGCCCGCTTCCCGTCGGCACACAGGCAATGTCGAAACCGATCATCCCCATGCGGGCCGGACGTGCGAGCCGCTGTCACGCTGTTGAGTTGCCAATGCCCCTGTCGGAGCAGTCCCTCAGTCTAGCCGAGGAGGTGCGTCGGCGCTACTCTCCGACGCGGTTCCGGGTGCGCATGGCCCGCTCGGCCTCACGCTTGTCGGTCTTCTCGCGCAGCGCCTGGCGCTTGTCGAACTCGCGCTTGCCCTTCGCGACGGCGATCTCGATCTTCGCCCGACCGTCGTGGAAGTAGATCTGCAGCGGCACGAGGGTGTAGCCGCCCTGGGCCGTCTTGTGCGAGATCTTCACGATCTGCTGCTTGTGCAGGAGCAGCTTGCGCTTCCGCCGCGGCGAGTGGTTGTTCCAGGTGCCCTCGGTGTACTCCGGGATGTGCACGGCGTCGATCCACGCTTCGCCACCGTCGATGTAGGCGTACCCGTCGACCAGGGACGCGCGCCCCATCCGCAGGGACTTCACCTCGGTGCCGGACAGGACCATGCCCGCTTCGTACGTGTCCTCGATGAGGTAGTCGTGCCGGGCGCGACGGTTCGTCGCGACGATCTTCTCCCCGCGTTCCTTCGCCATGACGACTCCTCTCGATGGTGACCGGTGCAGTGCGCTGCGTGGGTGGTTCCGCGCAGCCCTACAGACTACTCAACACGAAGCGGGCGACGCACCTTCCCGGCGCGCCGCCCGTTCGCGGATGCTGTGTGCGTCAGACCTTCAGGTACCGGCGGATGGCGATCGACGCCGATGCCGCGGCGAGGAGCACCCCGATCACGATCACCGCGGGGACCACGATGGCCGCGTCCCCCATGCCGATGAACGCCGTGCCGGTGAAGCGCTCCGCCAGGAAGTTCCGGACGAAGAACCAGACCACGGCGGTGATGGCGCCACCGGCCAGGACCGCTCCGATGGCGGCGGCGATCACCCCCTCGAGCACGAACGGTGTCTGGATGAACCGGTTCGACGCACCCACGAGCCGCATGATGCCGAGCTCTCGCCGTCGACTGAACGCCGACAGGCGGATCGTCGTCGCGATGAGCAGCACCGCCGCCACGAGCATCAGCGCCGCGATGCCGATCGCCGTGTACGACGAGGCGTTGAGCAGGTTGAAGATCGGCTGCAGGTACCCGCGTTGATCGACGACGCTCTGCACGCCGGCGACCTTCGACAGGCTCTCGACCAGGACGTCTGCCTGCGACGGGTTCTTCAGGTTCACCCAGAAGGTCTCGTTCAGGTACTCCGGCTTGACGAACTCCGTCGCGGCCGAGTCCTTGAACTGCTCCTTGAACCGGGTGAAGGCCTGGTCCTGGTTCTCGTAGTAGGTCTTCTCGATGTACGGCTTGAGCGTCGACGAGTCGAGCTGCGCCTGGACCTGCTCGCGCTGGTCGGCGGTGGCCTTCGCGCCGGTGCAGTTGCCTGTGGTGTCGGTGTCGGTGCACAGGTAGACGGCGACCTGCGCCCGGTCGTACCAGTACCCCTTCATCTGGTTGATCTGCATCTGGAGCAAGATCGCCGTGCCGACGAAGGTCAGGGAGATGAAGGTCACGAGGACGACGGAGACGACCATCGACGCATTGCGCCGCAGGCCCGAGCCGACCTCGGACATGACGAGCCCGAGCCTCATCGGATGAGCCCCGGGATCGTCTGGATGCCGGTGGTGTTGGACACGGTGCCTCGCTGGATCGGGACGGCCTGGGTCTGGTAGCCGCCGGACTGTTCGTCGCGCAGGACGGTGCCGTTCGAGAGCTCGATGACCCGCCGCTGCATCTGGTTCACGATGCTGGCGTCGTGCGTCGCCATCAGCACGGTGGTGCCTCCCTGGTTGATGCGTTCGAGGAGCGCCATGATGCCGGCGGACGTCGTGGGGTCCAGGTTTCCGGTGGGCTCGTCGGCCAGCAGGATCGCCGGCTTGTTCACGACGGCGCGGGCGATGGCCACACGCTGCTGCTCACCACCGGAGAGTTCGTGCGGCATGCGAGTGGCCTTGCCGGCGAGCCCGACGAGCTTCAGCACGTCGGTCACGGCCTCGCTGATGAAGCCCTTGCTCTTGCCGATGACCTGCAGCGAGAACGCCACGTTGTCGAACACGTTCTTGTTCGGCAGCAGACGGAAGTCCTGGAAGACCACCCCGAGGTTGCGGCGGAAGTACGGGACCTTCCGTGATGCCAGGGACCCGAGGCGCTGCCCGAGCACGTGGATCTGCCCGCTGGTGGGCTTCTCCTCCTTGAGCACGAGGCGCAGGAAGCTGGACTTGCCGGAACCGGACGCGCCCACGAGGAACACGAACTCACCCTTGAGGATCTCGAGGGTGAGGTTGTCGAGCGCCGGACTCGGGTTGCCCGAGTAGACCTTGGTGACCTGGTCGAATTTGATCATGACCGGATCAGGGTAGGTCGCCCCGCTTGGAAAGCAAGCGAGGCGCGCGGCTCAGGAAGCCCTACTCGGCAGCGGATTGCTTGCGCCAGCGGATGCCCGCGTTGATGAAGCCGTCCAGATCGCCGTCGAACACGGCTGAGGGGTTGTTCACCTCGTGCTCCGTCCGGAGGTCCTTGACCATCTGGTACGGCGCCAGGACGTAGGAGCGGATCTGGTCGCCCCAGCTCGCCGTGATGTTGCCGGCGAGTTCCTTCTTCTTCGCGTTCTCCTCTTCCTTCTTCAGGAGGAGCAGGCGCGACTGCAGCACGCGCATGGCGGCCGCACGGTTCTGGATCTGCGACTTCTCGTTCTGCATCGAGACGACGGTGCCGGTCGGGATGTGCGTCAGGCGCACCGCGGAGTCGGTCGTGTTGACGGACTGCCCGCCGGGGCCCGACGAGCGGAACACGTCGACGCGGATGTCGTTCTCGGGGATGTCGATGACGGCGGTCTCCGGCATGAGCGGGATGACCTCGACCGCGGCGAAGGACGTCTGGCGCTTGCCGGCGGCACCGAACGGCGACATCCGGACCAGGCGGTGGGTGCCGGCCTCGACCGAGAGCGTGCCGAACGCGTGCGGGGCGTCGATCTCGAACGTCGCGGACTTGATGCCCGCTTCTTCGGCGTACGAGGTGTCCATGACGGTGGTCTTGTAGTTGTGCTGCTCGGCGTACCGGAGGTACATGCGGAGGAGCATCTCGGCGAAGTCCGCCGCGTCGACGCCACCCGCGCCGGCGCGGATCGTGATGACCGCCGGACGGTCGTCGTACTCACCGTCGAGGAGCGTCTGCACCTCGAAGTCGCCGATCATCTTCTGGATCGCCTTGAGCTCGGCGAGCGCTTCGTCAGCGGACTCCTGGTCGTCGCCCTCGTTCGCCATCTCGACCAGCACCTCGAGGTCGTCGATGCGCTGCTCGGTGTCGGTGATCTTCTTCAGCTCCGACTGGCGGTGCGAGAGCGCACTCGTCACCTGCTGCGCGTGGTCGACGTCGTCCCAGAGGTCCTGGGCCCCGGCCTGCTCGCTGAGGTCGGCGATCTCACGCTGCAGGCGGTCGACGTCGACCACCGAGCGGATGTTGCCGAAGGTCTCGCGAAGGGCGGAGAGCTGCTCGGTGAAGTCCAGTTCGACCATGGTCATCGATCCTACCGGCGCGAGTCCGACTCGGCCGACCGGGGGTCAGTAGTCGATGTGCTCCGTCCGTCCCGACGACAGTGCACGAGTGGCCGCCTCGGCGATGGCCTGGGCCCTGAGCCCGTCCTCCAGGGAGACCGGCGGCTCGGATCCGGACTCGAGCGACGCGACGAAGGCGGCGAGCGTCGCGGCGTAGGTGGGCTGCACACGCTCGAACCAGCCGTCGTGGAGTCCGTCCGCGTAGATCTGCCCATCGGTGTAACGAGCGACGTTCCCGCGGTGGTTCCGCCGCGACTCGACGAGTCCGGACGATCCCATGACCTCGATGCGCTCGTCGTAGCCGTAGCCGGTGCGCCGCACGCTGTCGATCTGCACGAGCGCGCCGGAGGGCATCGTGAGGGTCGTGACCGATGTGTCCACGTCGCCGAACTCGCGGATGGCCGGGTCGACGAGCGCCGAACCCGCCACCGCGACCGTCACCGGGTCCTCGCCGGTGATCCACCGCACGAGGTCGAAGAAGTGCACGGTCTGGTCGCGGAGCTGGCCGCCCGAGACCCGCAGGTAGTCGAGCGGCGGCAGGGACGGGCCGCGGGAGCTGAGCTGGACGAGTTCGACCGCACCGATCTCCCCCGTGGCGACGATGCGTTGCAACTCGGCGTGGTCACGGTCCCATCGCCGGTTGAAGTCGAGCATCGCCGGCACGCCGCTGGCAAGCACGTGCTCCACCACCGCGACCGCGTCGGCGTACCCGGCAGCGATGGGTTTCTCGCAGAGCACGGCGATCCCGGCGTCGGCGGCAGCGTGCAGGTGCTGCGCGTGGGTGTCGGTGGAGGAAGCGACGAAGACCGCGTCGACCTGCGCCGCATCGAACGCCTCGTCCTGGGTGAGCGCCCGCGTGCCGTGCCGTGCCGCCAGCGATGCAGCGCGGTCACGGTCGACGTCGTGGATCCCCACGAACTCGACGTCGGGGTGCGCTGCGAGGGACGCGGCGTGCACGGCGCCGATGAAGCCGGCACCGACGAGTGCGAAGCGTTGCGTCATGATCAGCCCACCAGGATCGCGGTCAGGTCGTGCATGGTGCGTGCGACGACGGCGGGATCCTGTTCGTTCGCCCGGTCGGAGAACATCTCGGTGACCCACCATCCGTCGTACCCGGTGGCCTTGATCGCGTCGACCCACTGCTGCAGCGGGATCGCGCCGCCACCGATGACGACGTTGCGGTGGACGGCTTGGTCGGGAACCGTCCGGTCGCGGTCCAGGTCGAACCCGTCCGACAGGTGGACGGCCTTGATGATGGACGCGGGCAGCGCTCGGACCTCGGCCAGCGTGTCCCCGGTCGTCCAGAAGTGCCAGGTGTCGAGTGCGATCCCCACGTTGTCGCGCCCGGCCTCCTCGATGATGTCCAGCGCGTGCCGGCATCGGTTGAGGTGCGCCCAGGCGAGGGGCTCCAGGTAGACCTCGAGCCCGTGGTCCGCGGCGATGTCCGCCGCCAGACGGACGTTCGCACCGGTGATGCGGACCGCTGCGTCCTCGTCGAGTCCGAGCGTCGCCCGGTACCGGGTGTCGTCGTCGGCCAGCCGGCCAGCGCGGTGGTCACGGACGACGGCGGAATCGACCGGCCCGGTGCACAGCTGCACGATGGGCGCACCGACGGCGGTCGCCACACCGCACATCCGCTCGACCTCCGCGACGAAGTCGTCGCGACCGGCACCTTGACGCTCGATGTCGAGCACGGCACCGAGCCCCGTCACTTCGAGGCCCTCGAGCAGTGGCGGCAGTGTCTGGACGTCGTAGCCGGCATCGAGGTACCGGTAGAGCTTCGGGCTCTGCAGCTCGATGCCGCCGTAGCCGGCTTCCTTCGCGAGGCGGACGTCCTGGACGACGTTGCCGTGGAACGTCGTCGTGACGTTCATGGAGATCTTCGGGGGCATCTGCGCTCGCTTCGTTGGACAGCACTGGAACTAGCTGGACCGGTCCAGAATAGGACTAGCCTGCTCTCATGTCGAGACCGCACCACGCTCCGACCATCCGGGACGTCGCCGAGCGCGCCGGGGTCTCGAAGTCGCTGGTCTCACTCGCGCTCCGCGGCGACCCAGGAGTCAGCGACGCCCGTCGGGCGGCCGTCGAACGAGCAGTCGACGAACTCGGCTACCGACCGAACCGCGCAGCGAGGAGCCTCGGCGAGCAGCGGACGGGCACGGTCGGAGTGCTCCTGAACGACCTGCGGAACCCCTGGTTCGTCGACCTGCTCGCCGGACTCACCGCGACGCTCGACACCGTCGGACTGGCACCCATCCTGGTCGACTCGGCGACCACACGGCGCGTGGGCGGTTCGCCCGTGGACATGCTCCTGCGACAACAGGTGGACGGCATCGTCGTGGTCGGCACCACAGAGGACGACGCCGCGCTCCGTCGGGCGGTCCAGGAGGTCCCGGTGGTCCTCGCCGGGACGTACGAGCCTGACGACCTGCACGCCGACGTGGTCGTGAACGACGACCACGCCGGCGCTTCGATCGCGACAGAGCACCTCCTCGCGCTCGGACACACCCGGATCGGTCACCTCGTCGGCCCGGGGCGCGTCGGAGAGCTCCGCGAGCAGGGTTTCCGCGCGACCATGACCCGCCACGGTGCCGACGCCGTCGTGGTGCCGGCCGGCATGAGCGAGGAGAGCGGGTACGCGGCGGCCCGACGAGTCCTGGGCACGGCCGACCGTCCGACCGCGCTCGTGGCCTACAACGACCTCGTCGCCATCGGCGCGTTGTCCGCGGCCGACGACCTCGGCCTCGTCGTCCCGGACGACGTGTCCCTCGTCGGGTACGACGACACCTACCTCGGCAGCATCCGGCACATCTCGCTCACCACTGTCGACAACGGGACGTTCGCGATCGGGGCCCAGGCGGCACGGTGGCTCGGTGAACGCGTGCAGGGGCGAGACCCGGAGCCGCGCGTGCACCGAGTACCGGTGTCACTCGTGGTGCGGCGCACCACGAGCGGTCCGAGACCGACGGACGGCGACCGCTGACGACGACGTCGCCGACGGTCCGGGGTCCCAGCGCGCCCGCCTGTCCGGCGCGCACCCGGAAGGCCGACCGGGAGGCCCGGCGCAGGTCCGTCTCGCTTGTCGCGGTCTTCCTCCGCACGCCTCGCACACCCGCCCCGGCCCCGTCATCCGGGCCTCCGGTGCGACCTGGCGATCGCGTACCGTCGCAGCCGTACGCCACCGCGGCGCTCGGTCGACAGCAGGACGGCGTCGTAGTGCTCCAACACCCCGATGGAGCCGTCGTTGTCATCGCGGCAGACGGCGATCACCGGGTCGATCCCGACGCGCGATGCGTGCGCGAGCACCTGGCCCAGCGCCCACGTCGCCACGCCTCGGCCCCTCGCCGACGGGCGGATCCCGTAACCGACATGGCCGAACCGCTGCACGCCGGCCGCGTCTCCCGGCGCCCGGAGTGCGATCCCGCCCAGGACGCGCCCGTCCTCGACGATCCACCAGAGCGCCCCGGGTCTGGCGTGCAGTCGGCCGACCCAGGTGCGGAACCCGTCCTCGTCGCCGACGTCGTCGTGGGCGGTGATCCCGAACCCGTCCTCGTGCACACCCGGCCCCCACTCGGCATGCGCTTCGGCCCACGCCTCGTACAACGCCGTCTGCGGCCTCACCAACTCGAGCATGTCCAAGTATCACAACGAAGCGGGTCGGTGGCGATCCCCTCGTGCGGATCCGATGGCAGTCGCTTCCGGAGTCGCACGCGCGACCCGCACCGACCGTGACCCGTAGAGTCGAGAGACTCTCGACGTCAGGACCCGAACGATGACCAGCCCCGCAACCGACCCAGCCGGAGCCGAGCGGTGGGCAGCCGCCGCCCGGCTCGCCGACGGCCAGAGTGACGACGGGCTCCGCCGCCGCCGGACCCGCGTGTTCGTGTGGGCGGGGGCACTCGTCCTGGTCTCGTGGGCGGTCGGGGTGGTCCTGGCACTGGTGCTGGTGCCGGCCACCGGGAGCAGCCACGCGAGTGGCGGCGATGGCGTGCAGCTGCTCGTCCAGCTCCTGCTGTTGCTGCTCGGGCTGGTCGTCGGCATCGTCGGTTTCGTGTGGGCCTTCCGCTCCGGTCACTACGTCACTCGCTGGCGATCGGTGAGCAGCCCGATCTCCCGCGCGGAGCAGCGGTCGGTGCGGCGTCAGATCGCCGGCAAGGAGCCGATCGACGACGAGCACGCGGACATCGTCGTCGCGGTGGCCGTGCAGAACCGTCGAGCCACGCTCGGGATCCTGCCGATCCTCGGCGCCGTGATGCTGTTCGCCGCCTCGACGGCGGTGAGCACGGACAGTCTGCCCATCAAGCTGATCGAGCTCGTCGCGTCGTTCGCGGTGGCGCTCGGGGTCGTGCAACTGGCCGTGCAGTACCGACGAGCCGGGCGGTTCCTCTCGGAGCGCCCCGTCAGCTGACGTCGTCCGGCTGGCCGCCCGCACCGCTCGACCGTCGGCGGCGTCGGCTCCTCAGGACCAGCAGGAGACCGACCAAGGACGCGGCGCTCCCGAGGAACACCCCCGCCCCGACCCACGTCGTGACGGACGTGCCGTGCCCGAAGAGCGCGTTGATGAGCATGCCGAGTCCGACAGCCACGCCGGTGAGCAACACCGCGCAGGTCGGTTCGAGCCACGGAGGCGACAGGAGCGACCGTCGGTCGACCGGGAGGCCGCGGTCCAGTCGAGCACGCGCAGCTCGCTCGCGGTCCTGGATCGCGATCCCGATCATCGGCCCCCAGAACGCCACCGTGGCCTGGCTGCCGCCGGGATCGACCAGGATCAGGATCGCCAGCGTCGCCACCGCACCGCCGAGGTACCACCAGGGGAAGACCCGACGGATCGGGACGGCCCAGCGGCTGTCCCGCCGGGTGCCGTTCCGCGGACGGTGCTCACCGCTGGTCGTGGCCACGGTCAGCGCTCCCGGCGCAGATCGGCGCTGCCCTGTGGGCTCGGAGTGGTCACGGGCTCAGGCTACCGGCGGACGTGCGTCCACCTCGTCGCTCCCGGTGAGCACTTGCGCAGTGCCGTCACCTACCCGAGACCGCGCGACCGCCAGTGCCTGCTCAGCCGACGCGAGGAGCACCGGATCACTGGCCTGTCTGAGCGCGACGGCGAGTGTGAAGTCCTCGACGGCACGGTCGACGTTCCCGGCGGCGAGCAGCGCCTTGCCTCGGTGTTGCCGCATCACGGCCTCGCGAGTCGTCCCGATGCACTCGGCGACGAGGAGGTCGTACTCGCGCACAGCGGTGCGGGTGTCGCCGAGGTCACGGTGGCAGTCGGCCCGCAGTGCTCGGACACGCTGCGTCGAGGCGACCCGTTCGAGACGACGAAGCGCATCGCCCGCCTTGCCGGTCCACAGCAACTCGATCTCCTCACGGAGTGGGTCGTCTGCCGATCCTGCGCGGAACGCAGCGAGGTCGGTGATGACCGGACGGAGATCGGCGGACCGGATCCGCCATCCGGGGCCGCCCTCGACGTCGTGCGTGGCGCCCGTCCCCCGGGTGTGCGGCGTTCGAGGTTCCGGGATGCACGCCGTCACGGTCGTCCCTTGCGGAACGGAAACCGGAACGACCGTCGCCGAACCGCCACGGGCCGAAGCCCTTGTGCCAATCGCGTCAGCTCCACACGCAGGTCCGCATGAACGGTCGGCACACCGACACCCGGGTGCCGAGGGAACGGGTTGCCCTCGATCCCGAGCACGGTCAGTGCGGCGTGGGCGTGCCCGGATGCCGACTCCGGGTCGCCCAGCCGGCTCGCGACGCGGGCCCGCGCTGTCAAGTACCGGACGACGCGATCGCGGAAGAACGCCGTCTTCCGGATCGAGTCCTCGGCGCCGGCGAGCAGTGCGTCCGCCTCGGCGAGCGACGAGGGATCGCCGAGCTGCATGAGCACCTCGGCCAGGAGGACCTCCGACATGCCGGTGGTGAACGAGTCGGAGCCGCACTCGGCGATGCGCCGGAGGACGCTCCAGTACTCGTCAACGGCGTCACGCAGACGTCCCGACAACGCCAGCGACATCGCGAGCACCTCCCCGCCGTCGTTCACGCGCGCCTGCGACCCGCCGACGGCCTCGATCTCCGCCATGAACCGGACGAGCAGCCCCCGACCGACCTCGCGGACGCCCTCGTCTGCTTCGCCCTGCAGGGCGAGGGTCGCCCCCTGGATGCGGATGTACTCGAGCCTGGACGATCTCGCACGTGCGAGCTTTGCTTCGAACGCCGCAGCGATCTCGTCGTTCCACTCGGTCGAGCGGTACCAGTTGTCGTCCCGCGGCGGTCGGACGCGCGCTGGACGGCGGACGTCCCCTGCGTCGTGTACGTCGTCCGGCCTCGGCACCACGAGCAGCAGTATGCCCTGGAAGGGGACCGGCGTCAGCGTCGCAGCCGAGATCGCCGGTGTCCCACCCAGGCGCAACCCGCAACGACTGCGCCGGAGTCAACCACTACCGCCCGAGCAGCGGCTCCCGCGACGCCATCCCAGCTGCACCGGCACGAGCGACGGCATCGGGCAGCGCCGTCAGGAACGCGTCGACGTCGGCATCGGTCGTCGTGTGGCCGAGCGTGATCCGGAGCGCACCACGAGCGTCCTGCTCCGACAGCCCCATCGCGAGCAACACGTGCGACGCCTCGGGCACACCGGCCTGGCACGCCGACCCGGTCGAGACCGCGACCCCGGCGGCGTCGAGCAGGAACAGGAGCGAGTCGCCCTCGCACCCGGGGAACGTGAAGTGGGCGTTGCCCGGCAGCCGGTCGACCGGGTCCCCCATCAGCACCGCTGACGGCACGGCCGCACGGACCCCGGCGACCAGGCGGTCCCGCAGGGCGACGAGCGACGGGTGCGGCATCGGCTCGGCGACGACCGCGGTGGCCGCGACACCGAAGGCCGCAGCCGCCGGGGCGTCCTGCGTGCCGCTCCGCACCTGCCGCTGCTGCCCACCGCCGTGGATGAGGGGTTCGACGGTGGCCTTCCGCCCGAGCACGAGTGCGCCGATGCCGACGGGCCCGCCGATCTTGTGCGCGGAGACGCTGAGGGCGTCGAGGCCGGACCCGGCGAACGACACCGGCACCTGCCCGTAGGCGGCGACCGCGTCGCTGTGCACGGGCACGCCGGCGGCGTGCGCGAGCTCCACGATCCGTGACACGGGCTGGATGGTGCCCACCTCGTTGTTCGCCCACAGGAACGTGACCAGGGCGACGTCCGAGGCGTCGGCGAGCCGCGCCTCCAGTCCGGCGAGGTCGACGCGACCCTGCGCGTCCAACGGGACCACGTCGATGACGGCGCCCTCGTGCGTCTCCAGCCAGGTCAGGGTGTCGACGGTGGCGTGGTGCTCGCCGCCCGGGACGACGATGCGGGGCCGCTGGCGGTCGCGCTGGCGAGCCCAGAACAGGCCCTTCACGGCGAGGTTGATGCTCTCGGTGCCGCCGGAGGTGAACACGACCTCCACGGGGTCGGCGTCGAGCGAGCGGGCGACGGCGGCGCGGCCGTCCTCGAGCAGCATCTTGGCGCGCTGACCGGCGCTGTGGATGGACGACGGGTTGCCGACGGTGCCCAGGGCATCGGTGAAGGCGGCGAGCGCCTCCGGCAGGATCGGCGTCGTCGCGGCGTGGTCGAGGTAGACCGACAAATGCACCCCCTGGATCGAGCAGTGTCCAGGATACGCGCCGGTCCTCGTACCCTTGTCGCGTGCACGAGACAGCGATCGACCTGACGCCGGGGTTCTCCCTGGGCGGGACCGTCCCCCGGTTCACCCTGCGGTCCGCGACGGCGACGGACGTCGTCCTGGTCGTGGCGAGCGCGGGGAGCGCCGACGGAGCCGACCCCTCCGACGTGCGGCCGACGCGGTACCCGCTCGAGCGCGTGCCGGACACGGACGTGTGGACCGGCGAGGTCCCCGGGGTCGTGCCCGGCGACCGCTACCACCTGCTCGTGGACGGGCCGGTCGGGCCGCGGCACGAGTTCGACCCGACGCGTCCGCTGCTCGACCCGTACTCGCGGGGCATCCTGCCGACCGGCGACGACGAGGCGTCCGGCCCCCGCTGGACCAGCGTGGTCATCGACGACGCGTTCGACTGGGGCGGCGTCGTGAAGCCGCAGGTCCCGCTCGACCGTGCCGTCGTCTACGAGGCGAACGTCCGCAGCCTGACGGCCGCGAACCCGCACCTGCCGGAGCACCTGCGCGGCACGTACGCCGGGGTCGCCCACGAGAGCACGATCGCGCACCTGCACCGCATCGGCGTCACGACGCTCGAGTTGCTGCCCGTGCAGGCGTTCGACACCGAGCGGTGGCTCCGCGAGGCCGGCCGGCAGAACGCCTGGGGCTACAACACGCTCGGGTTCTTCGCCCCGCACGCCGCGCACGCCTCGGCACCGGCGCAGCAGGAGGGCGCCGACGCCGTCCTGCGCGAGTTCAAGGGCATGGTCCGGCTGCTGCACGAGGCCGGCATCCAGGTCGTCCTCGACGTCGTCTACAACCACACCGCGGAAGAGGGCCTGGGTGGTCCGACGACGAGCCTGCGCGGCATCGACGGTGCGAACCGCTACCGCTGGGCGCAGACCGACCCGCCCCGCCGGGACACCTACTACGACACCACCGGGTGCGGGAACACGCTCGACACCTCGGTCGAGGCGACGGCGGACCTCATCCTCGACAGCCTGGCGTACTGGGCGCGCGAGGTGCAGGTCGACGGGTTCCGCTTCGACCTGATGGCCGCCCTGGCCCGCGACGGCGAGCAGCGGTTCGACCCGTCGCACCCGCTGCTCGAGCGCATCCGGAACCACCCGGACCTGCAGGACACCCTGGTGATCGCCGAGCCGTGGGACGTCGGCCCGGACGGCTGGAAGACCGGGGAGTTCGGCGCAGCCGGGCACCGCACGAGCGAGTGGAACGACGGGTTCCGCAACACGGTCCGCCAGTTCTGGCTCACCGACATCGCTGAGGAGCGCCGCACCGGCCTGCCGCAGACCGGGATCGGTGCGCTCGCCGGAGCCCTGACCGGGTCGCGTCACGTCTTCGGCGCCGACCGCGGCCCGCTGGCGAGCGTCAACTTCGTCACCGCGCACGACGGCTTCACCCTGCTCGACCTGGTGTCGTACGACGGCAAGCACAACGAGGCGAACGGCGAGGACAACCGCGACGGCTCGAACGACAACCGCTCGTTCAACCACGGCATCGAGGGTGACACCGCCGACCGAGGGGTCCGCGCCGCGCGCGGCCGGTCGATGCGCAACCTGGTGGCGACCCTGATGCTCTCCGCCGGGGTGCCGATGCTCACCGCCGGCGACGAGCGGAGCCGCACGCAGCACGGCAACAACAACGCCTACGTGGTGTCCGACGACCTGACCCCGGTGGACTGGTCCGACGACGAGGACGCCGAGACGATGACCGAGGCCGTCGCCGCGCTGGCCCGGTTCCGGCAGGCGCACCCGTCGCTCCGCCCCACACGCTTCGGCGTCGAGGGGCAGGAGACCCCCGGGGCCTCGCGGATGTCCTGGTACGGGCCGGACGGGCACCCGATGACGATCGAGGGCTGGGACCAGCCGGTGCATCGCGCCCTGCAGTACTTCGTCGAGTCGACGCCGGAGCACGAGCCCTTCGACCGCGTCCTGGTGGTCGTGCACGGCAGCGGCCGCACCCGCGACCTGACCCTGCCGGTGCGCGAGGACGTCCTCGGGTACCGCCTGGCCTGGTCGAGCGAGAAGCACCGCGACCACGAGCGCCTGCGTCCCGCCGGGCAGGTCTTCACCGCCTACGGCCCCGGCATCCACCTGTTCGAGGTGGCGTAGCGCCGAGCAGGCGGGTGCGGCCCGGCGTCGCGACCGGGTGGCGGACGGGAGGCCCGTGGCGGCCCCGCCACGGGCCTCCCGTCCGGTCCTCAACAGGCTCCACGGCGCGCCCGGCCCTCCACAGCGGGCCGATTCCGGGGAACGCGGAGCCGCTCGCCGGGTAGCGTCGCTTCCGTGGCCACCGCAGACCGACCCCGCCGCCCGAAGATCGGGCGCATCCCGATCACCGAGCTCGCCCCGAGGACGCCGAACGGCTTCCCCGGCAAGGCATTCGACGGCGAGGTGATCACGTTCGGTGCAACCGTCTTCCGAGAAGGACACGGCATCATCGGCGCCGACCTCGTCCTCGAACGCCCAGACGGTGGAACCCGCACCGTCCCCATGACCCTCGGTGCCCCCGGCACCGACCGCTACGAAGCCACGGTGCAGGTCGACCACGTCGGCGTCTGGACGTGGCACGTCGAGTCGTACTCCGACGACTGGGCGAGCTGGCTGCACGGCGCACGCCTGAAGATCGCGGCCGGCGTCGACACCGAGGCGACCCTGCTCGACGGTGCCGTGCTGCTCGACCGGCTGGCCGAGGAGACCGACTCCCCCGCCGCCACCCGCGCCGCCGCACGCGTCCGCGACACCGACCTCGACCCGGCCGAGCGCCTGGCCGCCGTCGACGACCCGCGGATCGTCGCCGAGGTCGAGGAAGCCCCGCTCACCTCGCTCCGGACCCACTCCGCCACCCAGCTGCTCGACGTCGAACGCACCCGCGCCGGCGTCGGCGCCTGGTACGAGTTCTTCCCCCGCTCCGAAGGCGCGAAGAAGAACCCCGACGGCTCCTGGAAGAGCGGCGACTTCCGCACCGCGGCCCGCCGGCTGCCCGCCGTCGCCCGGATGGGCTTCGACGTCATCTACCTGCCGCCGATCCACCCCATCGGCACCACCGCCCGCAAGGGGCCGAACAACACGCTCACGCCCGGGCCGAACGACCCCGGCAGCCCCTGGGCGATCGGCTCCCCCGAGGGCGGGCACGACGCGATCCACCCCGACCTCGGCACCGAGGACGACTTCCGCGACTTCGTCGAGACGGCGAAGAACACCGGTATGGAGGTCGCGCTCGACTTCGCGCTGCAGTGCTCCCCCGACCACCCCTGGGTCACCCAGCACCCGGAGTGGTTCACGCAGCGGGCCGACGGCTCCATCGCGACCGCCGAGAACCCGCCGAAGCGCTACCAGGACATCTACCCGATCCAGTTCGACACCGACCCCGAGGGCCTGGTCACCGAGGTCGAGCGTGTCCTGCGCCACTGGATCGACTTCGGCATCCGGATCTTCCGCGTCGACAACCCGCACACCAAGCCGCTCTGGTTCTGGGAACGGGTCATCCGTGAGATCCGCGACGAGCACCCCGACACCGTGTTCCTCGCCGAGGCGTTCACCCGCCCGGCGATGATGCGCGCGCTCGCCGAGGCCGGGTTCCAGCAGTCGTACTCGTACTTCACCTGGCGCAACACCAAGGACGAGATCGAGGACTACTTCACGGAGCTCTCGCACGAGACGAGCGACTACCTGCGCCCGAACCTCTTCGTGAACACGCCCGACATCCTCACCGAGTACCTGCAGTTCGGCGGTCGTGCCGGCTACAAGGTGCGCGCGGCACTCGCCGCCACCGGCGCGCCGACGTGGGGCATGTACGCCGGGTACGAGCTGTTCGAGGACGTCGCCCGTCCGGGCTCGGAAGAGAACATCGACAACGAGAAGTACGAGTACAAGCCGCGTGACTTCGCCCTGGCCGAGGCCGAGGGTGCGTCCCTGGCGCCGTACGTGACGATGCTCAACCGCCTGCGTGCGGCGCACCCCTCGCTGCGACAGCTGCGGAACCTGCACGTGCACGCCGCCGACGACCCGGCGATCGTCGTCTACTCGAAGCACCTGTCTGGCGAGTACATCCGGTCAGGGCGCCCCGACACCGTGATCGTGGTCGCCAACGTCGACCCGCACTCCGCCCGTGAGACCACCGTGCACCTGGACCTCGCCGCACTCGGTCTGCCGACCGAGGGCCTGTTCGACGTCCGTGACGTCGTGACCGGTCAGCGCTGGACCTGGGGCGCGTCGAACTACGTCCGCCTGGACGCGTTCCAGGAGCCCGTGCACCTGCTCGTCGTGGAAGGACCCCACCGATGACCCCCGAACCGACCGACCCCACGAAGCGCGGACCGGCCGTCCCGCCGGTGCCGCCTCCGCCGCCGGCCGTGCCGCGGTACGAGCCGAAGGTGTCCGCGCCCGACGAGGACCTGCCCGGCGCTCCACCGGCGCAGCGCGAGGCGCCCGACCGCGGCGTGGCGGAGTCCGCCACGCTCGCCGGGCACCCCGCCGACCCGACGCACCCGCGGCAGCCGTCCGTGGCAGCCGCGGCATCGTCGGACGCCCCGACCGCCCCGACCGCCCCGACCGGCGGCGCTGCACCCGTGGTCCGTCCGGCTTCCGTCGACGCGCCGGTCGCCCCCAGCGCCGCTGCTTCGGCGTCGGCTGCTGCCTCGGCTCCGGCCGCCGCTGCCGCCACCGGTACGGCCACGGATCCGCGTCCGGCTCCGATCGAGGACTGGCTGCGTCTGCAGGTGGCCGAAGGCCGCTGGTCCCAGCCGCACGACGTGCTCGGCCCGCACCCGGTCGACGGCGGCACCAGCGTCCGCGTCGTCCGGCACCTGGCCCGCGCGGTGCGCCTCGTGCGCCCCGACGGCGACGACATCGAACTCACGCACGAGGGCGACGGGCTCTGGGCCGGCGCCACTGCCGAAACCCTCGGTCGCTACCGCGTCGAGTCGGAGTACGACTACGACGAGTCCACGGACGAAGACGACGCCACCTGGACCACCGACGACGCGTACCGGTTCGCCCCGACGCTCGGCGAGCTCGACCTGCACCTGTTCGGCGAGGGCCGTGACGAGCAGCTCTGGCACCACCTCGGCGCACACGCCCGCACGGTCGACGGTGTCGACGGTGTCGCGTTCGCCGTCTGGGCACCCCGGGCCACCGCCGTCCGCGTGATCGGCGACTTCGAGGGCTGGGAAGGCCGCACCACCGCGATGCGCCGTCTGAGCGACCTCGGCGTCTGGGAGCTGTTCTGGCCCGGCGCCGTCGTCGGGCAGCGCTACAAGTTCCAGATCCTCACCGACTCCGGCTGGGTGGAGCGGGCCGACCCGTTCGCCCGTGAGGCCGAGATCGCCCCGGCGACGGCCTCCGTCGTCACCGAGTCCACGTACACGTGGTCCGAGGGCGACGCCGCGTGGATGGAGCGCCGCGCACAGACCACCACGCACGACGCCCCGATGAGCGTCTACGAGGTGCACCTCGGCTCGTGGCGCCCCGGCCTGTCGTACCGCGAGGTCGCCGACCAGCTCATCGGGCACATGGAGTACACCGGCTTCACCCACGTGGAGTTCCTGCCGCTCGCCGAGCACCCGTTCGGCGGCTCGTGGGGCTACCAGGTCACCGGGTACTACGCGCCGACCGCACGCTTCGGTTCGCCGGACGACCTGCGCTACCTGATCGACCGCCTGCACTCCGCCGGCATCGGCGTGATCATGGACTGGGTCCCCGGGCACTTCCCGAAGGACGAGTGGGCCCTCGGTCGCTTCGACGGCTACGCGCTGTTCGAGCACCCGGACCCCCGCCGCGGTGAGCAGCTCGACTGGGGCACCTACGTGTTCGACTTCGGGCAGCCGCAGGTGCGCAACTTCCTGGTCGCGAACGCGCTGTACTGGTTCGAGGAGTTCCACATCGACGGCCTCCGGGTCGACGCGGTGGCCTCGATGCTGTACCTCGACTACTCCCGAACCGACTGGCTGCCGAACATCCACGGCGGCCGCGAGAACCTCGACGCGATCTCGTTCCTGCAGGAGACGAACGCGACGGCGTACAAGCGCTACCCCGGCATCGTCATGATCGCCGAGGAGAGCACCTCGTGGCCGGGCGTGACCCAGCCGACGAGTGCCGGCGGACTCGGCTTCGGGCAGAAGTGGAACATGGGCTGGATGCACGACTCGCTCGAGTACGTGCAGCGCGACCCCGCGTACCGCAGCTACCACCACGACGAGATCACGTTCTCGTTCGTCTACGCGTTCAGCGAGCAGTTCACCCTGCCGATCAGCCACGACGAGGTCGTGCACGGCAAGGGCTCCCTGTACGGCAAGATGCCCGGCGACGAGTGGCAGAAGCTCGCCAACGTGCGTGCGTACCTGGCGTTCATGTGGGCGCACCCCGGCAAGCAGCTGCTCTTCATGGGCCAGGAGTTCGCGCAGCCCGCCGAGTGGTCCGAGGCGAAGGGCCTCGACTGGTGGCTCCTCGACCAGCCAGGCCACCGCGGTGTGCAGGACCTCGTCGCGGAGCTCAACCGCGTGTACAAGGACTCCCCTGCGCTCTGGACGCACGACTCGACGGCCGACGGCTTCGAGTGGCTCGAGGGCGGCGACGCACCGCACTCGACCCTCGGGTTCCTGCGGAAGGACGGCGACGACCGGGTCGCGGTGTTCGTGAACTTCTCCGGCGTGCCGGTGGAGCGTCGCTTCGGGCTGCCGACCGCCGGCGAGTGGCACGAGGTGCTCAACACCGATGCTGCCGAGTACGGCGGCTCCGGAGTCGGCAACCTCGGCGTCGTCACCGCAGAGGACACCCCGTGGGCGGGCCGCCCCGCCTCGGCGCACCTCGTGGTGCCGCCGCTCGGTGCCGTCTGGCTGAAGCTGGCCCAGTAGCCCGGCCAGCGTCCGCGACGCGACCGACGGACAGACGGGAGGCCCGGTGCCAGCTGGCACCGGGCCTCCCGTCTGTCTCGTCCCGGGCGAGCGGTTGTGCTCGGGACGCCGTCGTGTCCTCGAGACGCCCCCGAGACGCCGAGACGCCGCCGGATTCGGCGGCGTCTCGGTGTGACGACGGCGTCTTCTTCGCCGTACGGACCCCGCAGGTCTAGTACAGCGCGTTCGCCAGGCGGCGACGCGCCGCGACGACGCGCGGGTCCTCGCTGCCGATGAGCTCGAAGTACTCGACGAGCCGGACGCGCAGGGCCTCACGGTCCTCGCCAAACACCGTCGGCACCAGGTCCAGGAGACGTCCGAAGGCGTCGTCGACGTGCCCGCCGGAGATGTCGAGGTCGGCGACCGCGAGCTGTGCCTGGACGTCCTGCGGTCCGGCGGCAGCGGCCGCACGGATCTCGTCGGCCGTCCGGCCGTTCAGCCGGTCGAGCAGCGACACCTGTGCGAGCCCGGCCACGGCCATCTGGTCGTGCGGGTCCTGCAGGATCGCGGTCTTGTACTCCTCGATCGCGGTGGCGTAGTCGCCCTGCTCGATCGCGTCGTACGCGGCCTGGTGGTGCGGCGGGAGTGGCTCCGGCTCCGGCTCGCCCTGCTCAGCGTCGACGTCGGTCGCAGCGCCGGCGACGCTCACGCGACCGGCCACGCCGTTCTGCTCGGCGGCCTGGAGCACCTGCTCGTAGACGTCGCGGACCTGCGCCTCGGGCAGTGCCCCGACGAAGAGCCCGAGCGGGCGTCCGCCGATGACGGCTGCGACGGTCGGGATCGACTGCGCCTGGAACGCCTGCACGAGCTGGGGGTTCGTGTCGGCGTCCACCTTGGCGAGCACCACGCGGCCGTCGTACTCGGCGGTGAGCTGCTCGAGGATCGGCGAGAGCTGCTTGCACGGCCCGCACCACTCGGCCCAGATGTCCACGATGACCGGGACGACGTTCGACAGCTCCAGGACGTCCTGGAAGGTCGCGTCGGTGACGTCGATCACGAGCGACGGGACGGTGAGGTCGGCACCGTTCACGGCGCCGGCCTCGGTGCCGGGAACGGCTCCGCCGGCGGAACCCGCCGGAGCCGGAGCACCGGACGGCTGGGGCGGCCGCTGTGCGCGGTCGACGAGGGACGACAGGTCCACGGCTCCGCGGAGCCCGGACGGGGTCGGGGGGATGTTGCTCATTGCACCTCACTCGCTGCGGTCAGGCCCTGTGTGAACCCGAGCAGGACCACTTTGCCATCCGAGGCGACCGGCGGCACGTAGAAGAGCAGCTGGACGCTGTAGGTCGCGCTGATGCCCTTCTTGCTCGTGTCCACGCCGGACAGCGCCTTGACGGCACCCTCGGTGTTCACCTCGGCACCCGACGCGGTCGGGGTCACCTTCTCGATCTCGTCCAGGTCCGCGGAGACCAGGGCGCCGGCGTCGTCGGTCGCGATGGCGACGGCGGAGTCGGCGGGCACCTCGGACGAGTACTCGATCTTCGCCGTGTCCGGCAGGGCCTTGGCCTTCTTGTCCTTGTACGCCTTGCCGATGGTGGTGCGGAGCGCATCGCCCTCGGTCGCGAACAGGTCGGCGTACTCGCTGGCGGTGTCCTTCGACAGGATGTCGCCGTAGGCGGTCGCGACCTGGTCGGGCTGGATCGTCAGGAGCTTCGACTCCGGCGCGAGCAGGGCGGCACCGATCGTCGTCGGGGCGAGGCTCGGGATCTTCGCGTCGGCCTCGAGCGAGACGTCGTACGCCACCTTGTAGGGATCGCGGGCCGTGTCCTGCACCAGGGTCAGGGCCTGCGGTGCCGACTTGGCGTCACAGTCCTCGGCGACGATCGTGAAGACCGTTCGGGGCCAGGTGTCGGTCTGCTGCGGCAGCGCGACGCACACCTGCGCGGCCGAGATCGCCGGCGGTGCCTTGACGTCCGAGTCCTTGCCGCGGATCGAGTAGTTCGCCAGACGGAGGTCGAGCGCCGCGCCGGAGAACCGGGTCCGGACCAGGTCACGGTCGCGCGCCCCGTCGGCCTGCTTGGCGACGGCGGCGGTCCGCTGCACGATGCGGGTGATCTGCTGCTTGGTCGCAGCCGTCGGCTCGGTGGTCTCAGCAGCCCCCGTGGCGGTGGCCGTCGGGGTCGGTGTGGCGAGCGACGGGTCGCCGCCCTGCGGCCAGTAGTCCGAGGAACAACCGGCCAGGGTCAGGGCGCCGACGAGCAGCACCGGGACGCCGATGAGCGCGCGCGTGCCGCGACGACCGCGACGCGGCACCTGGGCTCCGGCGGCGGCGGCTCGACGGGACGCACGCACCCGCGGCGGGCGGCTGCCACCACTGCGACGGCGGGGACCGCGGCCACGGCGCTGGTGCAGGAAGGCGAGGACGAGCAACACGAGGCCTCCGAGGACGAACACGCCGCCGGCCACGAGGAGCGGACCGACCGCCGGCGTCGCGGTGTCCTGCGGCCAGGTGACGGACACGTCGCTCGGTGCTGCGGCCTTGCCGTCGCTCACGACGAGGACCGAGACGTCCTGCGGCAGGCGGACGGTGAACTGCCCGGCACCGTCGTACTCCTGGTACCAGAGGTCGCTGCCCTTCGGCGACGGGACGCTGGTCTCGCTGCCCGAGGTCGACCCGACCAGCGAGCCCTTCTCGGCGTCGAAGCGGAGCGTGGTGTGCTCGGCGTCACCGATCCAGGCGTCGACGTCGGCGGTCTTGCCGTAGGCCGCGAAGACCTTGCCGGAGCCGGACACGTTGATGCGCTGGTAGCCGGGGTTGGCGTTGAGCGTCGTCCCCGGGATCACGGTCACCGGGGCGGAACTGGTCGTCGAGCTCTCGGCCACGAGCGAGGACGGCGGCGCGAACACGGTCCGCTGTCCCACCGCCAGCGCCACGAGCAGCAGACCGATGACGAAACTGACGATCGCCAGGACGAATCGCACGAACTCTCTCCCTACCGCGCCGGGGTGGGGATGTCGGCGCGCGAATCAGCGACTCAGGATAGCGAGCAACGCTGGACAGCGCATCAATCCGCGCTGTCGCCGGACTCAGACGACCCGCTCCGGCCGCCACTACAATCGACCGCGGGCCGATCCAGGCCCTCCGCCGAGCACCCAGGAGCGACACGTGGCGAACGACGAGGCCGAGTTCGGGACCGAGCTGCGGGGGTACCGCCGCGACGAGGTGGAGCGTTCGCTGAACGACCTGCGCCGCGAGCTCATCAAGTCGAACAACGACCGCGCCGACGCCGCGAAGGAGATCCGTCTCCTGCAGGCCCGGGTCTCCGAACTGCAGGGCGAGCTCGACGAAGCCGGCACCCCCACGTACAGCGGACTGGGCACCCGCCTCGAGTCCACCCTGCGTGTGGCCGAGGAGCAGTCGACCCGCCTCATCAGCCAGGCGGACATCGACGCCCAGCGCCTCCGGGCCTCGAGCCGTTCCGAAGCCGAGCGCACCGTCCGCGAGGCCCAGGAGGAAGCGCGCGACACCCTCGAGGACGCCCGCACCCGCGCCACCAACGAACTGACCCGCGCCCGCGCCGAGGCAGCCGACACGGTCGAACGTGCCCGCGCCGAGGCCGGTCTGCTCACGCAGGACGCCCGCAACGAAGCCGCCGCGATCCGCGGGGCCGCCGTGACCGAGGCCGCCGAGGTCCGTTCCGTCGCCATCCGCGAGACGAACGCACTGCGCGCCCAGGTCGAGCACGAGGTCGCCGAGCTGCGCGAGATCGCCCAGCGCGAGTCCGCCGACGCCCGCACCGCCGCCGCCGAGCTCGACCGCGAGACCGAGCACCGCCGTTCGGTCTTCGAGGCCGACCACGCCCGCCGCACCGAGGACCTCGACCGCGAGGAGACGACCCGGCGAGAGGCCCTGGAGCGCGAGGTCACCGAGGGCCGTGCCGCCTGGCACCGTGAGCGTGACGAGGAGCAGCAGGCACACGCGCTGGCACTCGAGACCGGTCGCGCCGAACTCGAGTCCGAGGTCACCCGCCGCCGCGCCGAGCTCGACTCCGAGGTCGCGGACCGCCGCCGCGAGCTCGACGAGGAACTCGCCGCGGCCCGCGCCCAGTGGGACCGCGAACTCGCCGCAGCCCGCACCGCACTGGAGCAGGAGATCGAGGCGGCCCAGGCGCAGCTCCGCGTCGACGAGGAGCAGACCCGCGTCGAGAACGCGCGCCTGGTGCAGGAGACCGCCGACCGGATCGCCCGTGAGCTCGAGGAGCACGACGCCCGGATCGCGCAGGAGCGCGACGAGGCCGACGCGGCAGCCGAGCGTGCCGTCCGGGAGCACGAGAACGCCATCGCCGCCCGACGCGAGCGCGAGCACGCCGAGGTCGACACCGAGATCGCCGACCGCCGCACCGCCGAGCTCGGGGTGCTCGAGGCCGAGCGCACCGCCCTGCGGCAGGAGATCGACACCGCACGCGCCGCCCTGGTCAAGGAGCGCGACGAGGTCCGTGCCGAGATCGCTCGGGAGCGCGACGAGGCCCGCACGACGCTCGAGTCGGAACTCGCCTCCCGCCGCGACGACGCCGAGCAGGACTACCTGCGGAAGCACCACGAGACGGTGACCGAGACGCAGAAGTACCTGGACGAGGCCAACCTGCAGCTCGCCGAGGCCACGCGCCGCGCGACCGAGGCCCGCGAACGCGCCGAACGCCTGCAGCAGGAGGCCGACGACCTCGAGCGCACCAGCACGGCCGAGGCCCAGGAGCACGCCCGCACCATCGTCGCCGACGCGCAGGACCGGGTGCACCGGATGGTCGCCGACGCCGAGGAGCGCACCGCCGGCGTCATCGCCGAGGCCGAGGACCGCCTGGCGGCGATCCGCACCGAACGCGAAGCCGTCGCGGGCTACCTGGAGAACCTCCGCGGGGTCCTCACGAACGCCACGGGCCTGCTCGGCACGGCACCCGCCGCGGCGTCCGCTGCGGACGCTGACGACGACGTGGACGCGACCGACCGCTGACGGTCCACGGCCTGGAGGCGCGACCCGCGCCTCCAGGCCGTCCCACCTGGTGCAGGTGGCGGGCCGCAGGGCGTCGTACGGACGCGCTCAGACGGGCCAGTGGGTCGGCAGCGGGGCGCTGCCGGGCACGACGAGGTCGGCGATCGCGTCGAGGACGATCCGCACGTACCGCTCCCCCACCCACAGGTGCTTCGCACCGTCGACGGGCACGACCCGGACGTTCGGGGCGAGCGCGAACCGTGCCACCGCGGCGTCGGGCTGCAGGAAGTCGTCGTGCTCGGGGACGAGCGCCACGACCGGGACCCCGACGGCAGCCCAGCGGGCGAGTTCCTCGTCCGAGGTGCGGTGCAGCGGTGGGGACAGCAGGACGACACCGGCGACCGTGCCGGCCTCGACGTGTTCGAGCGCGTGCTTGAGGATCACCTCGGTGCCGAAGGACCACCCCACCAGCCACGGGGTCGGCAGGCCACGGTCGACGACCTCGGCGACGGCGGCGCGCAGGTCGAAGCCCTCGGACACACCATCGCCGAAGACGCCCTCGGACGTCCCGCGCGGGGACGTGACGGACCGGAAGTTGAACCGCAGCACCGCGATGTCGGCGAGGGCGGGCAACCGTGCCGCGGCCTTCTTGAGGACGTGCGAGTCCATGAACCCGTGCGCGGTCGGCAGGGGGTGGAGCGTGACGATGGTCCCGCGAGCCGGGGTGTCGGCCGGCTCGGCGAGTTCACCGACGAGCGTCAGGTGGTCGTCCGTGACGAGCTCGACATCGGTGCGACGGGCCGGCAGCACGGTGGCGGACCGGATCTCGGTGTCGTGCGGCACGTCGTGCTCGGTCATGCGATGCTCCAGCAGTGGTTGTGCCAGTGCCGGCGCGACGCCAGGTCGGCAGCATCGCCGAGCACGCCGTCCGCACGCCAGACCACCACGTGGGCGGTGCCGGGCAGGACGCTTCCGCCGCACCCGGGGCAGATGTACTCCTTCTGCGCCGACGCGGCCGAGATCGGCTGCACCTGGTACTCGCGACCGTGACGGACCTCGGTGCGCTTCCACGAGCTCATCAGCCGGTCGAGGGTGGTCTCCTCGTCAGGCTCGACGTCGCGACCACGGGGACGCCGCGGTCGGTTGCTGCGCGGCACCCGAGCAGCCGATCAGTACCAGTTGTTGGCCTGGCTGTGTCCCCAGGCACCGCAGGGGGTGCCGTAGACGCCGGCGATGTAGTTGAGACCCCAGGTGATCTGCGTCGCCGGGTTGGTCTGCCAGTCGGCGCCGGCCGTGGCCATCTTGCTGCCGGGGAGGGCCTGCGGGATGCCGTACGCACCGCTGGGGTTGTAGGCGTTCACCCGCCAGCCGGACTCCTTGTTCCACAGCGAGACCAGGCAGTTGTACTGGTCGGTGCCCCAGCCACGAGCCGTGACCTGCTGCAGGGCGATCGCCTGCGCGCTGCCCGGGTCGGGCGTCGCGGCGGTGGCGGCGAGCGTGTTGGCGGCCGAGACCGGCTGGTTCTCGGTGGCCGCGGCGTCCGCGCTGTCGTCGGTGGTCTCGGCGTCGGCTTCGGCTTCGTCCTCTTCGACGACGGGCTTGACGACCTTCGGGGCCGGGACGGTGACGTCGTAGCCGTCACGGTCGGCAGCGGCCACGGCGTAGGTGCCGTGCGCGGTGTACTGCTGCGGCGCCGGCGGCGTCTTCACGAGCACCGGGGTGTCGACGGCGGCCTGTGCCACGTCGGCCTGCAGCGGGTTGAACAGCGAGCCGCCGACGAACAGGAACACGCCGACGAAGGACATCATCGGGGCGACCGCGCGCTTGCGGGCGACGGCGTTCACCGAGGACGCGGTGGGCTTGACGAGCTTCGGCGTCGCACGGCGCTGCACCGTCGCGGTGCGCTGCTTCGCGGGACGCTGGTCGGCGTCGACCAGCGCATCGTGGGCGAAGGACGCCACACGCTCGTCGGAGACGCGGTTCGCCGCCACCGACTTCGGCGTGGCGACCGGACCCGTCGTCGCGGGCGCTGCCTGCGGGGTCACCCCGAACGCCGACGTCTCCGTCGTGCGGGTTCGCTGCATTGCCGCGCGGCGCTCACCGGAAGCCTGGAGGCTGAGGTGCTCGCGGGTATCGCGGTCGGAGCTTGAGTCTGCCGTGTGCCTGCCCATGAGTAGGACCAGGGTAACGGAACGATCACGGAAAGCGAAGCACCTGGGGACAGCGCGTCGTCACCGGACAGCGAGCATCACTTCGACGACGGCGTCGAGCAGCGCGTCGACCTGCGCCTCGCGGTACCCGCCGTGCTTCGGGCGGAAGACGATCGAGCGGACCTCGGTGAGGCTGAGCGGCTTGCCTTCGCGGAAGTACCCGGCGAGCCGGGCGGCGAACGCGTCGACGTCCTTCGGGTGGTAGCCGGTGCCGAGCACGCTGACCCGGCTGAACCGCTGCCCGTCGGGCCGCTCGAGCCGCGCCACGACGTCGGAGGCCTTCGTCCGTGCCTCGGCGTACCAGGCCTTCTTGCCGACCTCGCTCATCTCCCGCTCACGCTCGCGGGCCGCGAAGGCGTCCTCGAGTCGCTCGAGTGCGGCGTCGACGTGCGACGTGGAGTAGCCGCCCTTGCGCATCGAGAACGCCGTGGCGCGGATCTTCGCGGCCTCGATGCCGGGGGCGCTGTCGTCGGCGGAGTACGCGCGCCGGGCGTCCTCGAGGAAACGCTCGACTTCGTCGACGTCGTAACCGAGGGCGGAACGGGCTGCGGTCGGGAAGGTGGTGGCCACGGCGTCATTCTGCCAGTCCCCGACCGTGGCACAACCTGGACGCGCTGAGTGCGGCGTTCAGCCCGGCCCGACAGCGGTCAGTGGTCAGTGGTTGACGACGAGGTACAGCACGTAGGCGACGGCGGCGGACGGCAGGATGCTGTCGATGCGGTCGAGCAGGCCGCCGTGTCCGGGCAGGAACGACGAGATGTCCTTGATGCCGAGGTCGCGCTTGATCATCGACTCGGTCAGGTCGCCGAGCGTGGCCGAACCGGAGATGAGCACACCGAGCAGGACACCGGTCCACCAGGGCAGCCCGAGCATGAACACGGCCACCAGGATGCCGACGATGATGCTCGCTGCCACGGACCCGGCGAAGCCCTCCCACGTCTTCTTGGGGCTGATGCGGGGAGCCATCGGGTGCTTGCCGAGGTTCAGCCCGGTGGCGTACGCGCCGGTGTCGACCGCGACGACGACGAGGATGAACCCGATCACCCAGAGGTTGCCGTCCGGCTGGGCGGAGAGCAGCACGACGCACGCGCCGAGCAGGGAGATGTAGGCCTGCACGAACAGCCCGTTCGTGAGGTCTCGGGCGACGTTGCCGGCCGGGGGCTTCTGCCGCGCGACGGCGACCTCGAGCAGTCGCCAGACGCTGATCAGGACGATGCCGCCGAGCAGGGTGAACAGCGCCGCGACCTGGCCGAGCAGGAACGCCGCCGGCACGATCGCGATCGCGACGGCGACGCTCGGGATCCGCGGGACGTCGCGGCCGGCGAACCGCATCGCGCTCGTGAGTTCGTAGACGCCGACGCCCAGCAGGAACGCCGCGACGACCATGAAGGACGGCGGCCACAGGAGCAGCGTGCCGAGCATCACGACCGCGAACGCGAGCGCGATGCCGATCGCCGCCGGCAGGTTGCGCCCGGTCCGCGCGGTCAGCGCTTCGTTGCGCGCGCCGAAGTCGGCCTTGCGCTGGCGGAGCTGCGCCTCGAAGTCGGTGCGCGCCGCTCGTGCGCGCGCATCGAAGTCCTGACGGAGCCCCTTCTTCACGGGCCCGCTCGACGCGGGCCCGTGCTCTGCTGTGGGGCGGTCATCGCCCTGGTCGGAGCGCCGCATCAGACCTCGAGGAGTTCGGCTTCCTTCTTCTTCAGCGACTCGTCGATCTGGTCGACGTGCTTCTTCGTCAGGGCCTCGAGGTCCTTGTCGCCGCGCGAGATCTCGTCGTCGGAGATCTCACCCTTGAGTGCGTCGAGGTCGTCCTTGGCCTTGCGGCGGATGTTCCGGACGACGACCTTGTGGTCTTCGCCCTTCGTCCGAACGAGCTTGACGAACTCCTTGCGGCGGTCCTTGGTGAGCTCCGGGATCGTCACTCGCACGATGTCGCCGTCGTTCGTCGGGCTGGCACCGAGGTTCGGGAAGGTCGCGATCGCGCGCTCGATCTCCTTGAGCGCCGTCTTGTCGTACGGCGTCACGATGAGCGTGCGGGCCTCGGGCGTCTGCAGCGACGCGAGCTGCGCGAGCGGCGTCGGCGTGCCGTAGTACTCGACCGGGATCTTCTGGAAGAGTGCCGCGTTGATGCGGCCGGTGCGGACGGTCGAGAAGTCGTCCTTGGCGACCTCGACAGCCTTCGCCATCTTCTCGGTGGCTTCGGTCAGGACATCACTGATCACGGTGTTACTCCTTCGGTACTGGCGTCGAGTCTAGTCAGCGCCGGGGGTCAGTTGCTGACGACGGTGCCGATGCGCTCGCCACGGATCGCGGCCTGGACGTTGCCGTCGCCCTCCATGCCGAAGACGTGCATCGGCATGCCGTTGTCCATGCAGAGCGAGAACGCGGTGGCGTCGACGACCTTGAGGCCCTTGAGCAGCGCGTCCTGGTAGGTCACGTGGTGCAGCTTCTCGGCGGTGGCGTCCTTCTTCGGGTCAGCGGTGTACACGCCGTCGACGCCGTTCTTGGCGACGAGGACCTCGTCCGCCTTGATCTCGAGCGCACGCTGCGCCGCCACCGTGTCGGTGGAGAAGTACGGCAGTCCGGCCCCGGCGCCGAAGATGACGACCCGGCCCTTCTCGAGGTGCCGCTCGGCGCGCCGCGGGATGTACGGCTCGGCAACCTGGGTCATCGCGATGGCGGACTGCACGCGGGTCGCAGCGCCCGCCTGCTCGAGGAAGTCCTGCAGCGCGAGTGCGTTCATCACCGTGCCGAGCATGCCCATGTAGTCGGCTCGCCCGCGGTCCATGCCGCGCTGCGAGAGCTCGGCTCCGCGGAAGAAGTTGCCCCCGCCGACGACGATCGCGATCTCGACCTCGCGCGCGGCGACGGCGATCTCCTTGGCGATGGTGCCGATCACGTCGGGGTTCACCCCGAGGGAGCCGGCGCCGAACGCCTCTCCCGACAGCTTCAGCAGAACGCGGCGTCGTCCGGTCTTCTCGTCGGTCATCTGGTCCGCACCCTTCGTCGTGGTCTCGTGGAAATGTACTCGCGGATGTGTCGCGCGCGTGTCGTGCCGGCGCGCGCGAAAAACGGGGCCAGGAACCTGGTTGGTTCCTGACCCCGTCACGGGTTCGTTACGCGCCGACCTTGACGCGGGCGAAGCCCTGGATCGTGATGCCGGCGTTCTCGGCGGCCTTCGCGACGGAGATCTTGTTGTCCTTCGCGTAGTCCTGGTCGAGGAGCGACACCTGCTTGATGTAGGCGTTCACCCGGCCCTCGACGATCTTCGGGAGCGCAGCCTCGGGCTTGCCCTCTTCGCGCGTGATCGCCTCGACGGTCGCGCGCTCCTTCTCGATGGCCTCGGCCGGGACCTCGTCGCGGGTCAGGTACGTCGGGTTCGCGAACGCGACGTGCTGGGCGATCGAACGTGCCTCGGCGGCGTTGTCACCCTCGTACGCGATGACGACCGCGATCTGCGGCGGCAGGTCCTGGCTGGTCTTGTGCAGGTAGATCTCGAAGGCCGAGCCCTCGACACGGCGGACCGTGCGGACCTCGAGCTTCTCGCCCAGCGCGGCAGCCGACTCGTTGACGACCTCGAGGACGGTCTTGCCGTCCAGCGGTGCGGCGTTGGCGGCAGCGACGTCGGCGGCACCGGCAGCGGCGACCGCGCCCAGCACCTTGTCGGCGAGGGTCGTGAACTTCTCGTTCTTCGCGACGAAGTCGGTCTCGCTCGCGAGCTCGACGACCGTGGCGGCGCCGTTCTCGGAGGTCGCGACGACGACACCCTCGGAGGTGGCACGGTCGTCGCGCTTGGCGACGGCCTTGGCACCCTTGATGCGGAGCAGCTCGACGGCCTTGTCGTAGTCGCCGTCGGCCTCGACGAGCGCGTTCTTCGCGTCCATCATGCCGGCGCCGAGGTCCTCGCGGAGCTTCTTCACGTCAGCAGCGGTGAAGTTTGCCATTGACTGGAGTCCTTTCTGGACTGTACGTGTGTGGAGAGTGGAGTGCAGTCGGGGCGCCGGACCCGGTGGGGTCCGGCGCCCCGGCGACTCACTCGGCGGGGGTGGTCTCCGCGGCTGCCTCGGCCTCGGCCGTCGGCTCCGCGTTCTTCGCCTCGTCGGCGATCGGCTCGCCGATCTCCTTCGCGGCGACCTGCGCGTCAGCGTCGTTCTCCTCGACGGGGGCGGCGGGCGCCTCGGTCGTGGCGGCGGTCTCGCCACCGAGGAGCTCCTGCTCCCACTCGGCGAGGGGCTCGCTGGCCTCGTCCTCGTCGCCACCGTTGTGGCGGGTCTTCAGGCCCTCGGCCGCGGCGTCGGCGACGATGCGGGTCAGCAGACCGACGGAGCGGATCGCGTCGTCGTTGCCCGGGATCGGGTACGTGATCTCGTCGGGGTCGCAGTTGGTGTCGAGGATGCCGATGATCGGGATACCGAGCTTCTGCGCCTCGTCGACGGCGAGGTGCTCCTTCTTGGTGTCGACGATCCAGAGCGCGCTCGGGGTCCGCGTGAGGTTGCGGATACCACCGAGGGTCTTGTGGAGCTTGTCCAGCTCGCGCTTCTTGATGAGGAGCTCCTTCTTGGTGAAGCCCTTCGTCGTGTCGTCGAAGTCGATCTCCTCGAGCTCCTTCATGCGCGCGAGGCGCTTGGAGACCGTCTGGAAGTTCGTGAGCAGACCGCCGAGCCAACGCTGGTTGACGTACGGCTGGCCGACGCGGGTCGCCTGCTCGGCGATGGAGCCCTGCGCCTGCTTCTTGGTGCCCACGAAGAGGATCGTGCCACCGTGCGCGACCGTCTCCTTGACGAAGTCGTAAGCGCGGTCGATGAAGGCCAGCGACTGCTGCAGGTCGATGATGTGGATGCCCGAGCGCTCGGCGAGGATGAAGCGCTTCACCTTCGGGTTCCACCGACGGGTCTGGTGTCCGAAGTGGACGCCGCTGTCGAGCAGCTGGCGGATGGTGACGACGGCCATGTGCCGTCCTCCTTCTGTGTTCTCGGCGCGCAGCCGTGCTCTCGCACGTCGCTGCGGACCTGTTGCGGTTGTGTCGATCACGACCGTCGGTCGTGGTCCCTGGTGTCCTGGCACGCGACCGCCCGCTCGTGAGAGCGGGACCGGTGGTCGGGTACCGAGCCCGTGAGGGCCTGGTGGACACGCGAAGTCAGCGCGCATCAGCACGCTGCTGGATAGATGCTAACAGAAGGGAGGCCCGGATCACGCGCGCCTCGCGGCTGACGTGATCCGGGCCTCCAGTCCGGTCGATCCGGCGGATCCCGGCGGATCCAGCCGTCCTGATCAGGCCTTGGCGTCCACCGTGTCGCCGTCGGCGGAGATGCCCATCTCCTCGAGCGAGCGGCCCTTGGTCTCCGGGATCTTGGCGATGACGAAGAACAGCGACAGCAGCGCGAACAGCGCGTAGATGCCGTAGGTGACCGTCAGGTTGAAGCCCGAGAGCACCGGGAACGAGATCGTCACGATGAAGTTCGCGATCCAGTTGGCGGCCGAGCCGATGCCGAGCGCCGTGGCGCGGATGCGGTTCGGGAACATCTCGCCGAGCAGCACCCACATCAGCGGACCCCATGTCGCGCCGAAGGACACCACGAAGAGGTTCGCGAAGATCAGCGCGATGACGCCCCACGAGCCGGGGAGGCTCGGGCTGCCGTCGACGATCGTCGCCTGCGAGAACGCGATGGCGACCATGGTGAGCGAGACGAACATGCCCGCGGAACCGGCGACGAGCAGCGGCTTGCGGCCGACCTTGTCGACCAGGAAGATCGCCACGAAGGTGACGGCGACGTTGACCACCGAGGTGATCGTGGAGATGAGGAACGAGTCCTCCTCCTTGAAGCCGACGGCCTGCCAGAGCGTCGTCGAGTAGTAGAAGATCACGTTGATGCCGACGAACTGCTGCAGCACGGCCAGGATGATGCCCACCCAGACGATCGGCTGGAGCCCGAAGCGGTTGCCCCGGATGGAGCCCTTCTTCTCGTTGGCTTCCTTCTTGATGCCGTCCTGGATCTCCTCCAGGCTCGTGTTCACGGTGTCGCGCGGGACGATCTTGCCCATCACCACGCGCGCATCGTCAGCACGGCCCTTGGTGAGCAGGTAGCGCGGGGACTCCGGCAGCGTGATCGCCAGGACGCCGTAGACGACCGAGGGGATCACCCCGACCAGGAACATCCAGCGCCAGGCCGCAAGGCCCCAGACCTCGGCCGAGGCGCTGCCCGCGGTGACGGCGAAGAGCTGGTCGGACAGGAGCGCGGCGAAGATACCGAGCGTGATCGCCAGCTGCTGGAACGAGGCCAGCCGCCCGCGGATCGCCTTCGGGGAGACCTCGGAGATGTACGCCGGCGCGATGACCGAAGCGGTACCGATGCCGAGACCGCCGACGAGACGCCAGATCACGAGGTCCCACGTCGCGAACGCGAACGCCGAACCGATCGACGAGACGAAGAACAGCACGGCGGCCCAGAACATGATCCGGGTGCGGCCGTAACGGTCGGCGAGGCGGCCGGCGAAGTAGGCGCCGAACGCGCAGCCGATCAGGGCCGATGCGACCGCGAAACCGCTGGCCGCGTCGGAGAGGTTGAACTCGCCCTTGATCGCGTCGACGGCGCCGTTGATGACGGACGAGTCGAAGCCGAACAGGAAGCCACCGACCGCCGCCGCGATGGCGAACAGGGTGACCTTCCCCTTGAACGCACGGTCTTCGCCGTGCCCGGTGGTCGTGGTGGACACGATGCTCCTGGGTTCTGCCGCCGTGCAGTTGTGCAGCACGGTGCCCCGGCGGTCGGCTGGTTCGCCGTCCGAGCGGCGTTGCGTGTTCCGGAGCGGCCCCGACTGTACTCCTCGCTCGGGATCTGGTCATAACCGGGGGCGTGATCGGGACGGCGCGGGGCTTGCGCGGCGACGCGGAACGACACTGTCGCCGTCGTACGACGTCGGTTCTGTCGTCTCCGTCCTCGGCACGTTCCTCCCCAGGCCTGGAGGCGCGACTCCCCCTCCACGGATCGCCCCCGCC
>NZ_QKTE01000026.1:0-44760 GCF_003234735.1 Curtobacterium sp. MCLR17_040
GCCCGGCCGGTCCGCGAGGACCGGCCGGGTGCCCCACCCCGAAGACTCCACCCACGAAGACACCACACCCCGAACACCCCGACGGACGGATCGATGACGAGCTTCACCTCCTGGTTGCCGGGCCGGCGACCCACCGGCGAACCGGACGCGAGCGGCCGCCGTCGCGCCGTCCGGACGTGGCGGCCGATCCGAGCGCTCCGTCCGTCCCGCACCCGGCGTCCGACCCGCCCGGTCAGCGGCTGGTCCCACGAGTCCGCCGGCCCCGCCGCCCGGGCGATCCCGGTCCTCGGCGCCCCCGACCGCTGGCGGTTCAGCGGGTCGGCGATCGTCGTCGTCGGGCTGTTGCTCGTCGGCTTCGCGCTGCAGTTCACCGCCGTGTCGCAGGTCACGTACTCGCGCGACCAGCAGCTCGCCCGTGATGCGTTCCGCTACAAGCTCGCCAACGCCACCGCCCCCGTCGGCCAGACCGGCACCGACGGCCGCCTGGTCCCCGAGGGCACCCCCGTCGCGATCGTCCGGGTGCCGGCGCTCGGCCTCGACACGGTCGTGCTGCAGGGCACCACGTCGGAGACCACCCGCTCCGGCCCCGGCCACCGTCGGGACACCCCGCTGCCCGGTCAGGTCGGCGCGAGCGTGGTCTACGGGCGCCAGACCGCCTACGGCGGCCCCTTCGGCCGCATCGACCAGCTCGACAAGGGTGCCGTCATCACCGCGACGACCGGGCAGGGGACCGCGAAGTACCGGGTCGTCGACGTCCGCCGCACCGGCGACCACGTCCCCGCACCGCTCGAGGCCGACGACGGCCGGCTCACCCTGGTCTCCGCCGCCGGGCTGCCGTTCCTGCCCGACTCCGTCGTCCGCGTCGACGCCGAACTCGTCTCGAAGGCCGCTCCCACCCCGACGCCGTCGTTCGGCTACGCCGCACTCGCCCCCGCCGAACTGACGATGGCCGGTGACGGCTCGGTGTGGCCGTTCCTCGTGCTCGGCCTGATCGTCCTGGCCGGCATGGTCGCGCTGTTCGCGGTCGGCATCCGCTTCTGGGGCCGTCGGCAGACACTCGTCGTCGCCGTCCCGGTGGTGCTCGCCGTCGGGCTCTCCGCGGCGTCCCAGCTCACCGTCCTCCTGCCCAACCTGATGTGACCGATAGAGACCACGATGCCCGGAACAGAAACCGAAACCCTCCTCGCCGAGTTCGACAGCTGGTTCGACCGCGTGCCGCCGGCACCGGATCCGTCGACCCTGCCCGCGACGCTCGACGCCCGATCCGTCTCCGCCTGGTTCGGCGACCACAAGGTGCTCGACCGTGTCTCGCTGACCATGCCGGCCGGCCAGGTCACCGCCCTGATCGGACCCTCCGGCTGCGGCAAGAGCACGTTCCTCCGCACGCTCAACCGCATGCACGAGCTCGTCCCCACGGCGTCGCTCGCGGGTGAGGTACTCCTCGACGAGGTCGACATCTACGACGCCTCCCGACGCATCACCGAGGCCCGGCGGCAGATCGGCATGGTGTTCCAGAAGCCGAACCCGTTCCCCGCGATGAGCATCCAGGACAACGTGCTCGCAGGACTCGCCCTGACGGGCGTGCGGCTCGACAAGGCCGCGAAGGCCGCGCTCGTCGAGGAGACCCTGACCAAGGCGGGCCTGTGGAACGAGGTCAAGGACCGCCTTCGGCAACCCGGTGGCGGTCTGTCCGGAGGGCAGCAGCAGCGGCTCTGCATCGCCCGTTCGCTCGCCGTCCGTCCGCGGGTGCTCCTGATGGACGAGCCGTGCTCCGCCCTCGACCCCACGTCGACCCGGCGCATCGAGCAGACGATCACGGAGCTCGCCACCGACGTGACGATCGTCATCGTCACGCACAACATGCAGCAGGCGCAGCGCGTCTCCGACCGCTGCGCGTTCTTCCTGGCCGAGGCCGGGACACCCGGTGCGATCGTCGAGCACGGCCCGACCGACGCGATGTTCCAGACACCGCAGGATCCGCGCACCGCCGACTACGTCAACGGTCGCTTCGGGTGACGGACAGGAGGCACGGTGCGGGCCCGCACCGTGCCTCCCGTCCGGCTGTGGTCGCGGACCACGGCACCAGCGGATGCCCGTCACGCCTGTCCGGGCAGTAGCCGGTCTCGGGGCAGGGCTGCTCGTCGGACTCGTCTTCTTCGACGGCTCTGCTGCCTTCGTCCAGGGGGCCGTGGTCGCCGGCGTCCTGTCGACGCTCGCGCTGGTCCTCTGGAGCGCTGTGCGGAGACAGCGGGCCTGAAGCTGCTGCGGTGCACTCCAGCGCTGCGGGCTGCGTGATCGGTACGGTGGTCGCCATGGCCCGATTCACGCCCCCAGCCGCTGACGCGATGCGCGCCCGGCTCCTGCTCGCCGCGCGGGACGAGTTCTCCGCGGTCGGACTGGCCGCCGGCAGGGTCGAACGGATCGGTGCCGCAGCGTCGAGCAACAAGGCGCAGGTCTTCCACTACTTCGGCAGCAAGGAGGGGCTGTTCGACGCCCTCGTCGCGGACACCGTGACCGAGACGTTCGCCGAGGCTCCACTCGACACCGCCGACCTCGCCGCCTGGGCCGGCCGGTTGCACGACTCGTACGTCCGTCGCCCCTGGGCCCGGCGGCTCGCGACCTGGCACCGGCTCGAGCGCGCCGACGTCCCGCTCGAATCCGTCGCGACCAGCTACGCAGGCGCGGTGGCCGAGGTCGAGCACGCCCAGCGCGCCGGGGTCCTGCCGCGGGTGTTCCGTCCGGCGGTGCTCCTCGGGCTCGTCCTGCACACCGCGGCGTTCTGGAGCGCGACCGCTCCGGAGTACGACCCGCTGGTGCAGGCCGTGACGCCGCCGCGGCGTCGCCAGGTCGTGGTCGACGCGGTCACGGCCCTGCTCGGCGGGAAGTCCTGACCGAGCGATCCGCGGGCGCCAGCGTGAGCGCGCTCGGACTGCGAGTGCGGGGCGGAGCCGCACCGGGCCTCCTGGCCGTCCCTCAGTCGGCTGCGCCGGCGGCGACCCGCAGCGTCCGCTCCGCGTCGTCGAGGTAGTCGGCGAGCAGCGCCGAGGCGGCGTCCTGGTCGCCACCGCGCAACGCGGACACGATCGCGTCGTTGCGTTCGACGAAGTCGGCGTGGAACGAGGCCGGGTCTGCGGTGGTCAGGAAGGCGAGCCGCATCTCGGCGAGCAGGCCGTCCATCAGGGCGTGGATCCGCTCGCTCGGCACCGCGCGCACGAGCTCGGCGTGGAACCGGATGTCGGCCGTGCCGACCGCGCCCCAGTCGCCCGCGGACGCGGCTGCCCGGGCGTCGCCGACCGCTGCGGCGGCCTCGGCGAGTGCCGGTGCGTCGGGGGTGCAGGCACGGACGGCTGCCTCTTCGAGCACCCGCCGAGCCGCGTAGAGATCGGTGACGTCGGCGGCGGAGAGCCGGCGGACGAACACTCCGCGGTTGAACACGTGCTCGACCAGACGGTCGCGGGCGAGCAGTCGGAAGGCCTCGCGCAGGGTGTTCCGCGAGACCCCGAGCTGGTCGCTCAACCGCTCCTCGGACAGCTGCGCCCCGGGGGAGAACCCACCCGACGCGATCATGGTGCGCAACCGCGTGGCCGTGGAGTCAGCGCCGCCGACGGTTCGGGTCATGGCACCGATCCTGGCACGGGTGGTGTTTGTGAAGGGCGTGTTACAGAGCAGAACCGGCTCTTGCGATTGTTGAACAATGCGGTCCAGACTGTCCCGCATGTTCGTCCTCATCGGCGTCGCCGTCGTCATCGTCGGCTTCGCATTGCGCATCAATGCGCTCCTCGTCGTCACGGTCGCGGGCATCGTGACCGCGGCCATCGGCGGGATCGGTCCCGTCGGCATCCTCGACGCGTTCGGCAACGGGTTCGCCTCGAGCCGGTCCGTCACGACCTTCGCGCTCGTCCTGCCCGTCATCGGCCTGATCGAGCGTTACGGCCTGCAGGACCAGGCCAAGCGCCTGATCGCGAAGCTCGACAAGCTCACGACGGGTCGTCTGCTCGCCGGCTACCTGGTGATCCGGCAGGTCACCGCGGCGGTCGGCCTGACGAGCATCGGTGGCCCGGCGCAGACCGTGCGCCCGCTGGTCTACCCGATGGCCGAGGGCGCGGCGACCAAGAAGTACGGGCGGATCGACGACCGCATGCGCGAGAAGATCAAGGGCTACTCGGCGTCATCTGACACCGTCGGCGTGTTCTTCGGCGAGGACGTCTTCGTCGCCGTCGGCTCGATCCTGCTCATCACGACGTTCGTCGACTCGACCTACGGGCTGTCGCTCGAACCGATCGACCTGGCCCTGTGGGCGATCCCGACGGGCATCGCGGCACTCATCGTGCACGGCGGACGCCTGCTGCTGTTCGACCGCCGACTCGACAAGATGGCGGCGGACGCCCGTGCCGACGCCCCGACCCTGGGGGCAGCAGCGTGATCACCAGCGAATGGCTCTACTGGCTCATCGGCGCGTTCTTCATCGCCGTCGCCGTCCTGATCGTCACCGACACCGCGCACGCGAAGCGCCTGGGCAACGCGGCGTTCTGGGGCATCCTCGGGCTGTCGTTCTTCTACGGCACCTTCGTCGCCGCCGGCACCGTGCCGGCCTGGACACTCGGGATCGCCGTCCTCGTGATGGTCGCGCTCGCCGGGCTCGGCTTCACCGGCACGACGAGCCGCACCCGGGTCGCGAGCATCCCCGGCGCGGGCACCGGTGCCGAGACCGGCCCCGCCGAGCCCACCGGCGTGACGCAGAAGATCACGGACGCCGGCAGCGGCAGCACGAGTGTGCTCGCCACCACCAGTCCGGACGAGCGCGCCGCCTTCGCGACGAAGTACGGCAACCGGCTCTTCATCCCGGCCCTCGTGGTGCCGGTGGTCGCCGTGCTGGTCGCGACGCTCGGCCCCCTCGTCTCGTTCGGCGGCGAACCGCTCCTCGCCGAGGGCAGTGCGACCCTGACCGGTCTGGGCATCGGCTCGGTGCTCGCCGTGGTCGTGGCCGTGTTCGTCCTGCGCCCGCCGAAGATCGCCACCCCGATCCGCGAGGGTGGTCGCCTGCTGCAGGCGATCGGCTGGGCGGCACTGCTGCCGCAGATGCTCTCGACGCTCGGAATCGTCTTCACCCAGGCCGGGGTCGGTGTCGCCGTCGGCACGATCATCAAGTCGGTCCTGCCCGACGGCTCGTTGCTCGCCGCCGTGGTCATCTACTGCCTGGGCATGGCCCTGTTCACGATCATCATGGGCAACGCCTTCGCCGCCTTCCCGATCATGACGGCTGCGATCGGCTGGCCCGTCCTGGTGCAGGGCTTCGACGGCAACCCCGCCGCGATCTTCGCGATCGGCATGCTCGCCGGCTTCTGCGGCACGCTCGTCACACCCATGGCCGCGAACTTCAACCTGGTGCCGGCTGCCCTGCTCGAGATGCGGGACAAGTACGGCCCGATCAAGGCGCAGATCCCCACCGCCGCCATCCTGCTCGTCGTCAACATGGGAGTCATGTACCTTGTCGCATTCTGATGCCGCCCCGACCGACCTGACCCGGGCCGCCTGGGCCGACCGCTTCGCGGCCGTCGCCGCGGACAACACGACCCGCGAGTACCCGTACGCCGCGCACCACGCGACGTCCGGACCGGACGACCGGGCCCTGCCCGTCGAGCTCCACCCCGCCTTCGCCACGTCGTACGACTGGCACTCGTCGGTGCACATGCACTGGCTCGCGGCGCGCCTGGTCGCGCACGGCCTGCCCACCGACCTGGAGGCCCGGCTCACCTCGATCCTGCAGGCGCACCTCACGACGGATCACCTCGCGACCGAGGCCGCCTACCTGCGTGAGACACCGCACTACGAGCGCCCCTACGGCTGGGCCTGGCTCGCCCGGCTCGCCGCAGAGGTCTCGGCATCCGAGGCGCCCGCCGTCCGGGCACTGGCACCGGGGTTCGCACCCGTCGTCGACGCCCTCGAAGACCTGGTCGTCCGGTGGATCGACGGCGCCGCGCACCCCGTCCGGCACGGCGTGCACTCGAACTCGGCGTTCGGGTTGCTGCTCGTGCTCGAGGCCGCCCGGTCGCTCGACCGTCCGGCCCTGGCGGCAGCGGTCGAGGGGGCTGCGAAGGACTGGTTCGGCGCGGACGCCGGGTGGCCGTTCGCCTGGGAGCGGAGCGGGCACGACTTCCTGTCCGCGGGCCTCGCCGAAGCCGACCTGATGCGGGCGGTGCTGCCCGCCCCGGAGTTCGCCACGTGGGCGCGCGGCTTCTTCGCCGCGGTGCAGCCGGGTGACGCGATCCTGCGGTCGACGGTGGTCCGGGACGAGAACGACCCGCAGCAGGTGCACCTGTTCGGGCTCGACCTGTCGCGGGCGGGATCGGCCCGGCGCATCGCGGACGCACTCCGCGCCGGCGGCCCGGACGACTCCGGCACCGGCATCACCGACCTGCTCGACGATGCGGCCGACCGGCTGCTGGCCTCGGGTCTCGCCGCGAGCGTGGGCGAGGAGTACTACTCCACCCACTGGCTGGCGAGCTTCGCCTGGGACGCCATGGAGGCCCGGGAGCACGCCGCTCGCTGACCGTCGTCGAGAGCGCCGACCGTCTGCGGACACGTCGAGGATCCGGAGGTACCTTCGGGGCCATGAGCGATCCGAAGGACGACGAGACCCTCGACGACTTCCGCGAGGCGCAGGAGACCGACTACGAGCCGGAGCCGACCGTGCTCGACCCAGACGACCTGCCGGTGGTCGACGACGCGGACGACGAACTGCTCCCCGACGACGACCGACCGGTGCCGCTCGACACCGACGACGACACGATCTGAGCGATCGCGCCGTCGTCGTACCGCGGCGCCGGCGTCGGCGTCGGCGTCGGCGTCAGCTTCGGTGTCGGCGTCCGCTCAGTCGAGCGGGAGGGTCCGCGCGAAGGTGCGGGTGACCGGAGTCGCGGCGAGGAACGGTGCCATCGCCGGAGCGCCCTCGGGTGTCGCGCGCCAGGCCACGTAGGTGTCGTGGTCCTCGGGGGTCGTCCACGACTCGACGACGACCATGCGTGCCGGGTCCTCGTCGTCGACCAGGACCTCGAGCGACTCCAGGCCGTGGAACGACGCGGTCTGTTCGAGCGTCTCGCGGATCGCACCCTGGAGTGCGTCTTCGGGGGCGTCGCTCTGGAACTGGACCTCGAGCAGGACGGTCATCGACATGGGGAACCTTTCGTCAGCGGTGTCCAAGCCAACCCCTGACCCCCTGCGCTTGTTCCGGGTCGGTCAGCCGACGATGCGGAACCGGAGCGGATCGCCCGGACGGAGCTGCGCAGCGAGGTCGATCGACGACGGTGTCAGGACGGCGACGACCGGGTAGCCGCCGGTCACCGGGTGGTCGGCGAGGAACAGCACGGGGAAGCCCTCGGGCGGCACCTGCAGTGACCCGGTCTCGACGGCCTCGCTCGGCAGTTCGCGTGCCACGGAGCGGGCGAGCGGCGTCTCGGCCGTGGTGCGGACCCCCACCCGGTCGCTGTCCGCACTGACGGAGAAGTCCTGGCCGGTCAGGGTCGTGCGCCACTCCGGGGTGAACCAGTCGTCGCGCGGTCCGGGCACCACGTCGAGCACGACCGGTTCGTCCGGCCACCGCGGCTCGGGCTGCGGCACCGCGTCGACGATCGGCCACGACACCCGGGCGTCACCGACGGGCAGGACGTCACCGGCGGACAGCGGCGGCGGACCGAGGCGCGCGAGGGAGTCCCACGAGCGACTGCCGAGCACCGGGTCGACCGCGAAGCCCCCGAGGACCGCGACGTAGGCGCGCAGGCCCACGGTCGCGGTGCCGATCCGGAGCGTGTCGCCCGGGGCCAGGAGCAGCACCTCGTGCGAGGCGGCACCGCGGACCGATCCGTCCGCCCGCTCGACCTCGACGGGGCAGGCCGCGCCGGTGGTGGCCGCGACCACGTACGCGTCGGCGCGGAGCGTGACGGAGCCGAGCAGGGCCTCCAGGACGGCCGCGTCGGGACGGTTGCCGACCAGTCTGTTGGCGAGTGCCGCGGAGCCGCGGTCGGCGGCCCCGGCCGCGCCGAGGCCCATGTCGCTGAAGCCCGGGCGCCCGAGGTCCTGCGTGGTCGCACCGTAGCCGACCTGCACGACGGTCAGCGCGGTCATGCCGCACCCGCCACGACGAACCGGACGAGCGTGCCGGCGGGGGCGAGTGCCGGAGGCGTGCGCTCGAGCGACCACATCGGCACGTCGGTGCGGCCGATGAGCTGCCAGCCGCCGGGGGAGGTCCTGGGGTAGACGGCGCTGAACTCGCCGGCCAACGCGACGGCCCCGCTCGGGACAGCCGTCCGGGCGGTGCTGCGGCGGGGCAGGTCGAGCGGTCGATCACTGCCGGTGAGGTAGCTGAAGCCGGGGGCGAAGCCGCAGAACGCGCTCGTCCAGAGCTGCCCGGTGTGCCACGCCACGAGCTCGTCGTGTCGCATGCCGGTCAGTTCGGTGACGGTGTCGAGGTCCTCACCGTCGTAGGTGACGGGGATGACGAGCGGCTCGGTGTCGTGCGCTTCGAGCGTGGCACTGACCGGGGCGACCTGCGCGAGCTCGGAGCGGAGCCGTCCGGGGTCCGTCGTCGTCGGGTCGAATCGGAGCAGCAGTGTCCGGGCGCCGGAGACGACCTCGGTCAGCCCCGGCAGGGTGGCCTGTGCGAGCCCGGCGCGGAAGGCGACGACGTCGGCGAGGGACCCGAACGTGGCGAGGAGTGCGGTGCCGCCCGCGGAGCGGACCTCCGGACCAGTCACGGTGCGAAGGGCGCGATCGTCACGCCGTGCTCGGTCAGCAGCGCTCGGATGGCTCGGGCCATCGCGACCGCGTCGGGGGAGTCACCGTGCACGCAGACCGAGTCGGCACGCACGGCGATCTCGGACTCGTCGACAGCGGTCGCGACCCCGTCGGTGACCATGCGGAGCACCCGGGCTGCGACCTCGTCCGGGTCGTGCAGCACCGACCCCGGCTGCTTCCGTGACACCAGCGAGCCGTCGGGTTCGTAGGCACGGTCGGCGAAGGACTCGCTCACCGCGCGGAGCCCGTGCCGCTCGGCTGCCAGCAGCAGTTCCGACCCGGGCAGCGCGAGCACGGCGAGCGACGGGTCGACGTCGGCCACGGCACGGACGACGGCCTCGGCCTGCACCGGGTCGGCGCAGGCGGTGTTGTACAGGGCGCCGTGCGGCTTGACGTAGGTGACGGCCGTGCCGGCGACGTGCGCGGTGGCGGCCATCGCGCCGAGCTGGTGGACGACGTCGGCGTACAGCTCGTCGGGGGTGACGTGCACGGGCCGGCGGCCGAAGCCGATCAGGTCGCGGTAGGCCACGTGCGCGCCGATCGCCACACCACGCTCGGCGGCGGCGCGGGCGGTGGCGAGCATGATCGTCGGGTCGCCGGCGTGGAACCCGCAGGCGACGTTGGCGCTCGAGACGACCTCGAGCATCGCGGCGTCGTCGCCCATGGCCCAGGCGCCGAAGCCCTCGCCCAGGTCGCTGTTCAGGTCGATCGTCGTCACGGGTGCTCCCTGTCGTCGCGGGTTGTTGAACAATCTACCGATCACCCCGGTCCCTGTCATCCGCTTCCCCCGGTCGGACGGCGGTTTCCGAGGTGCGCCACGTACTGTCCGAGTCCTCAGTACCACCGGCGGCAGTGCTGCCGGATCGATCTCTGCACTGGAGCAGCTCATGACCGACAGTGACAACACGCACGACGCCCCGAAGAACGACTCCGAGGGCACCGAGAAGCCGGGCGGCCTCGGCGACGACAACACCATCCCGAACAACCCCGACGGCCTCGCCGCGGGTCACACGGGTGACGACTCGCACTTCAACCCGGAAGAGGACGGCGAGCACTAGCGGCTCCTTTCCGGCCTGCGGGTCGATGCAGAACGACACCGTCGTTGTCCTCCGACAACGGCGGTGTCGTTCTGCGTCTGCACGCATCCGCGCGCGTCTGCACCCAATCGTCCGCCCCGACGAAACAAACAGCGCAAAACCTTCCGGCACGAGGTTTCCGGTGCTACAGTCCCGATCACCTAGCAGCACTAGGGATTCAGCGGGCGCCGAAGCCCCCTGTGACTCAAGGAGGAGTCATGTCGACACCGACGTCGAAGGAAGAACCCACGCGGGGCATCGCCGGGACCGCGTCCCCAGCGGTCACCGCAGCCGCCGGCGCCACCGCCACGGACGCTGCGGCGTCCCGAGCGTTCTCGGTCGAGGGCATCACGCAGTCCGTCAGCACCGTCCGGGTGGGTCGGGGGTACCTCTGGGGCCTCAGCTTCGCCCAGTTCGGCCTGTTCGTCGCCCTGCTCACCCCGGTCTTCGTGAGCATGTCGATCAAGGCGACGGAGCTGAACCCGACGAGCCCCGAGACCGTCGTCGGTTCGGTCCTGCCGTTCGGAGCGCTCGGCGCCCTGTTCGCCAACCCCCTGTTCGGCGCGCTCTCCGACCGCACCCGCACGCGGTGGGGCCGTCGCCGCCCCTGGATGGTCGGCGGTGTCGTCGTCTTCGTCGGTTCCCTCGCCTGGCTCGCGTTCTCGCCCGACGTGCTGCAGCTCACCTTGGCCTGGGTGCTGGCGCAGGTCTCCGCCAACGCCGTCCTGTCCACGCTGACGGCGAGCTTCGCCGACAACGTGCCGGAGTTCCAGCGCGGCAAGGCCTCGAGCGTCATCGCCCTGGCGCAGAACATCGCGATCCTGGCCGGGCTCTACCTGGCCGTGTACCTGGTCGGCAACCTGCCGGTCCTGTTCATCGCACCGGGCGTCCTGGCGATCGTCGCGGTCCTCGTGTACTCGTTCGTCGCCCGTGACGACCTGCCGACGACGCCCGTCAAGCCCTTCAGCTGGATCAACCTGATCAGCTCGTTCTGGACGAACCCGATCAAGCACCGCGACTTCGGGCTCGCCTGGTGGGGCCGCTTCCTCATCACCTTCGGCACGTTCATGTTCACGACGTACCGACTCCTCTACATGCAGGACCGCATCGGGCTCCCGCAGGGCGAAGCGGTCGGGGTCGTCGCGTTCGGCGTCCTGCTGTACACGATCGCCCTGCTCGTCAGTGCGGCCGTCTCCGGCTGGGTGTCCGACCGGATCCAGCGTCGCAAGGTCTTCGTCTGGGGTTCGACGGCCATGACCGCCGTCGGCCTGGTGATCCTGGCCCACGTCGACAGTGTCGGCGGGTTCTACTTCGCCGAGATCGTCCTCGGTTTCGCCTTCGGCATCTACGCCGCCATCGACACCGCCCTGGTCGTCGACGTGCTGCCTGACCCGGAGCGCCCCGGCAAGGACCTCGGCGTCATCAACATCGCGAACGCCCTGCCGCAGTCACTCGCCCCCGCCGTCGGTCTGTTCCTGCTCGGCATCGGTGGCGGGCAGAACTACACGCTCATGCTCTGGGGTGCCGGCGTCGCCGTCATCCTCGGCGCCCTGGTGATCCTGCCCATCAAGTCGGTCCGCTGACCGACGCAACCGCCTGGAGGCGCGGCGTGCGTCCGCGACGCACGCCGCGCCTCCAGGCGGTCACCTGCACCGCACGTGGCCGTCTGTTCAGGCACCGTGACGGGCAGTGGGCTGGGTCAGAGCTGCGGTGAGCGCCTGCCGAACAGCGCGTCGAGGAACCGCGAGAACCGCGACTCCGGCTCGTGGGGCGTCTCGATCGAACGGGTCGGTGAGCGGAAGGCCAGGTCGTGCAGCATGTTCCGCTTCGATCCGTCCCAGTTGGCGAACAGGTAGGTCCCGCCGATGAAGGACATGCTCCGGACCGGGGTGCGCTTCCACGAGTCGGCAGCCACGTAGTAGCCCGCGTGGCCGGCGCGGATGTGCTGGATCACGGTGTCCACGTCGATGACACCGGTCGGTGTCACGACGGCGGTGATGCCCGTGCGGTCGCGGGCGACGTACTCGATGAGGTGTTCGGTCACGATGGAACTCTTCGTCACGGTGGTGAGACGCCACGGCAGGGAGCGTGGCGAAGGGGATTCGGAACCGCCGTTGCTTCCGTTTCCAGAGTACGTCCGCCGCGGGTGTGCCGTCCCCGGATGTCCGCCGTTCGCAGATGGATGAGCGTTCAGCGGATGGGGGTCCGGTCGGCCCAGTCCATGATGCGTTCGATCGTGTCGTCGAAGTCCCGCGTGCCGGGGCGGTTGAGGAACGCGTGACGGCTGCCCGGCAGGACGTGTCGTTCGACCTCGATGCCCGCGGCCTCGAGCTCGTCCGCGAAGCGCTCGCCCGAGGCGCGCATCACGTCCCGCTCGGCGTCGATCAGCAGGGTGCGGGGGAACCCGCCGAGGTCGTCGGACTCCGGGTAGACCGCAGTGGGGCGGCCACCCGCGTACGCCCGGTTGCTCAGGTCGAGCAGCAGCGGCGCGTGCGTGAGCCGTCGGTGGCCTCGGACGAGTCGCTGCAGCGCCCGGTCACGCGGGAGTCGGGCGTGGAAGAACCCGTAGGTCAGCACGAGGCCGGCCAATGGCGGGGCGGTCGCGACCGCGGATGCCGCCAGGCACGCACCGGCGCTCGCCCCACCGAGCAGCAGGCCGGACGGTGCCTCGTGGTGCAGGTGGCGGAGCACGGCGACGATCTCGTCCCGCGCGTGCGGTGCTCGTCGTCGCCCACGTGGTCCACCCCGGCCGAGCCACGGCAGCCCGGGCAGCGGTCCGAGGCGGTAGTCGACGGTCACGACCGGCAGCCCGCGCTCGGCGAGCTCCCGTGCGACGGCGTCGGACTCCGACAGGTCGAGGTCGCCCCGGAAGAACCCGCCGCCGTGCACCCAGACCAGGGTCGGGGTTCCCGTGCCGCCGCTCCGGTCCAGGGGCCGGTAGCGCCTGATGGGGACCGGCCCGTGTGGTCCGTCGATCCGTTGATCGGCGACCTCGATCGTGTCCTGCTGCTTCCCCCGCATGGGAGCAGTGTCGCAGGACGCGGGCGGGAGCCGGGCTCGCGGCGCTTGAATAGGCATACTTTTGTAGCGTCGCGAGGGACACGGCCCGGTAACGATGCGGGCGACCGCTCGGCGGGGCAGGCAGCGTGGAGGCATGCGCCTGACGAGAGCCGCCCTGATCCTGACCACTGCGACCCTGGCCGCGCTGCTGACGGGGTGTTCCAGCGCGGACGGAGCGGACGGCGGTGCGGCGACCCCGACCGTGACCGAGACCGTCACCGCCCCGCCCTCCGACGCCGCGAGCACGCCGACGCCAACGCCGACGCCGACGCCCACCCCCACCCCGACGTGTGGCCCGTCGAGCGGTGCTGCGGCTGCGGCTGCGGGCATCGCGGCCCTGCCGCTGCCCGCCGGACTCGAGGATGCGAAGTGGGACGCCGCGAACGCCGACTACTCCGGCTACGACGCCTGCGCGCCACTGTCCTGGTCCGTGGTCGCACCCGAGTTCGGAACAGCAGGATCCCCGTACGCGATCCTGCTGTTCCACGAAGGCCGGTACCTCGGCACGGCCACTGCCCAGCAGTACGCCTTCGAGCCGACCGTCGAACGACAGAGCAACTCGGCCGTCACGGTGACCTACCGGTTCGCCAAGGCCGGCGAGCCGAACGCAGCGCCCTCCGGCCGCACCACGGCCACCTTCACCTGGAACGACGAGACCGGCCGCGTCGAGATGACGGGCGACACCCCGCCCGCTCAGTGACGGTCGGCCGGCGCGGAAGCCACGCCGAGCTCCCGCTGCAGCGTGCGGAGGACCCGTACGAGGGTGTCGAGCTTGTCCGGTCCGGCCTCGAACCCACGTCCGAGGGCAGACCGCGGCTGCACGACCACGTCGTCACCGTCGGTCGTGCTGATCCAGACGCCGAAGTCGGCACGCTGGCCGCGGGACTCCCTCGTCGCGACGGAGAACCGCCGGATGCGCGCCCACGGCAGGTCGAACACCGGCGCGTCCCGTGACGGTGCCCACGCGTGCAGGCCGAACTCGTCGACGGTCCAGACCTCGGGCCGGGGCTTCGGGAAGTCGTCGGAGGTGCGCAGGCCGGACGTCAGCACGGGCAGGTGGAACCGGGGTGCCCGCCCCGCTCCGATGCGCGCGAGCGTCCGGCGGTCGCCTCGCCCGGCGGACAGCGTCGACACGGCCAGCAGCACCCCGAACCCCGCGACCACGATCGGCCACAGCACGAACGACCCCTGCGTCCGGGCACTGTCGATGCCCCGGAGGAAGTCCGGGAACGCGAACTCGGCGACGAGCGCGGCGACCCCCACTGCCGTGGTGACGACCGCCGCGAGCAGCACCGGCCCCCGCTTCGGCATCTCCCCGTCGCGCAGCCGTTGCACCCACCGTTCCCCCGAGTACTCCACCGTGCCATCCTGCCCGTCGCGGCGACGGATCGTCCGCGAGCGCGACATGCTGTTCCCATGCAGTCCGTCCGTGCCGCCGCACCCGGTGTCGCCCTCGCCGTGGCGATCGGCATCGCCGCCACCCTCGTCGGCCGGGTCGTCCCGGTGGTCGGCGGTCCCGTCCCCGCCGTCCTGATCGGTGCCGTCGTCGGGTGGCTCGTCCGGCGTCGCACCGGTGGCACACTCGCCGCGCTGGCTCCCGGCGTCAAGTTCTCGTCCAGCCGGGTCCTGCAGTTCGCCGTGGTCCTGCTCGGCGCGCAGCTGTCCATCGGCGAGGTCCTGCGCATCGGTGGTGAGACCCTGCCGGTGATGCTCGCGACGCTCGTCGTCTGCCTGGTGGCCGCGTGGGGGATCGGCCGACTGCTCCGGGTCTCGGGCGCACTCCGCACCCTGATCGGCGTCGGGACCGGCATCTGCGGTGCCTCGGCGATCGCCGCCGTGACACCCGTCATCGGTGCGGTCAGTGCGGACGTCGCCTACGCGATGTCGACGATCTTCCTCTGCAACATCGCGGCCGTCTTCGCCTTCCCGCTGCTCGGGCACGCCCTGGGCCTCAGCCAGCACGCCTTCGGCGTCTTCGCGGGCACCGCCGTGAACGACACGTCGTCCGTCGTCGCCACGGCGACCGTCTACGGCCGCCAGGCGACCGACACCGCGGTCGTCGTGAAGCTGGTGCGCACCCTGATGATCATCCCGATCGTCATCGGGCTGGCCGGACTGGAGGCCCGCCGCGCCTCCCGCGAGCAGCTCACCCCCGCCTCGGGGCCGGGTCGCGGGTTCCGTGTGGTCCGGCTGGTGCCGTGGTTCCTGATCGGGTTCCTCGTGGTGGTGCTGCTCCGGACGGTCGGGGTCCTGCCCGCGTCCGTGGCGCCGGGGTTCGCGACGGCCGCCTCGTTCCTCATCACGGTGGCGCTCGCCGCGATCGGCTGCTCGACGGACTTCGCCGCGCTCCGCCGTGCCGGGTTCCGGCCGATGCTGCTCGGCATCGCGCTGTGGGTCCTGGTGGCGGGGACGAGCCTGGGCATGCAGGCGGCCTTCGGGCTGCTGTAGGGGTTGCCGGCACCGGACCTATCGTTTATCGTTACATCGAAATTCGATGGTATCGATGATCGACAGGGGAAGCAGCCATGACCACGCCCGTCTACGAACCGCCCCGCGGGCGGAACTCCTACCTGGCCTACGTCGTCTCGTGTGCGATCGGCATCGCGATCGTGGTGTGGCGGTACGTCGACCTGCTCGTCCACTCGATCGCCTCGGGCACCGTGGCGGTGCCGATCCGGATCCGCGAGACCAGTGCCGTCCCGCAGCCTCCGGGCGGTGCGACGGTGACGTCCGACCAACTCGTGCTCCGGGCACCGATCGCCGACGTGCCGGGTGGTGCGATCGGGTACATCCGCGTCGGCGACGCGCTGGAGGTCCTGCTCGTCAGCGCCCTCATCGCCCTGGTCGCGGCGGTGGCCTGGAAGATCTCACGCGGCGGGCTCTTCGACCGCTCGACCACCCGGATCCTCGACTGGCTCGGCGGCGCGGTGCTGGCCGCCGGGTTCCTGCCGTCGTTCGTCCGCCGGATGGGGTGGAACTGGGTGGTGTCCGGGCTCGGATGGGACGGGTACCTGCCCACGCCGGTGGTCGACCACCAGTTCCTGCCCGTGTACCTCGGCTTGCTCGTCGTCGTCTGCTTCCGGTTCGCGCTCACCGCCTCGCAGCGAATGGTGCGGGACCAGGCCGGGCTGGTCTGATGCCCCCGGAACAGGAGGACGGCCACGCGGTCGTCTGCCACCTCGACGACCTGCTGGCCGAGCGGGGGATGACCCTGACCGAGCTCGCCGACCGCGTCGGTGTGACCGTCGTCAACCTCTCGGTGCTCAAGAACAACCGGGCCCGCGCGATCCGGTTCTCCACCCTCACCCGACTGTGCGAGGTGCTCGGCTGCCAGCCGGGCGACGTCTTCTCGGTCCGCACCGACTGACGATCCCCGCCCGGGCCTCACGTGATCCGGGAGTCGATCACCGCCCGGTCGCCGCGGTACCGCGAGAACCCGTACTCGACGGGTGTCCCGTCGGCCAGGCACATCAACCGTTCGATGTGGAAGATCGCCTGGCCGGGATCGATGTCGAGCAGGTCGGCCGTCCACTGGTCGGCGTTCACGGTGCTCAGGAGCAACCGTCGTGCCTCCGGCCGCGCGCCGGCCTTCCTGACGAGCACGTCCGGCACGTACTCGGTCAGCGGTTCGGCGACCAGGTCGGGGAACCGCTCGTGCGGGACCCAGCTCGTCCGGACCCGGCTCGGTTCGCCGTCGAACGAGATGAGGCTCTCGACGAAGAAGGCGCTGCTGCCGGTCATCTGCAGGTTGCGTCGGACGGTCTCCGGCGCGGTCACCTGCTGCACGCACAGGTGCACGATGCTGAGCCGGGGCGACTCGAACACGCTGCCGCCGGCCGTCTCGCCGTAGATCGTGACCTCGTCGGACGTGCGGGCAAGGCTCACCGAGGCGACGGGCCGCACACCGAACGTGCCCGATCGCGGCGCGCGGGTGAGCAGCCGCTGTTCCTTGAGCAACGCGAGGGCCGCCCGCAGGACGTTCCGCGTCGTGCCGTACAGGTCGAGCAGCTCCCACTCGTACGGCAGCGGCCCGGTGAACCGCCCCGCGACGATGTCGGCCCGGATCAGGTCGGACACCTGGCGGGCCGCGTCGGATCGTCGGTTGAACCCGATCCAGTGACCCGGTGCCGACGGTGTCGTTCCGACCCCCATGTCGGTCCAGGCAGCGGACGGGGCGAACCCCTCCGGCACGGTCCCGGTCACGAGGTCACCCCCACCGTCGACAGGTCGCCGGTCCAACCGGCCCACCGCAGGAACTCCCGGGCCAGCCGCACCGGGTAGTCGGGCGCCTGGATGTCGAGCGAGACGAACACGCGTCGGTAGAACGTCGGCCCGCCGAGCAGGTCCACGGCGATGCCGAGGTCGACGTCCGGTCGCAGGTCGCCCGCGTCCATCGCCCGCTGCAGCATCGCGTTCACCCGCAGCCGCCGGTCCAGGTGCCACTCGGCGACGGCCGCGGCGACCCGCGGCTCGTGCGACGCGGTCTCCACGATGAGCGGGAGCGCCCGACCGACCGGCGTCGCGACGAGGGCGTGCACCCATCCCCGGGTGAGCCCGAGGACACCCGCGGCGATCGGAGCGTCCTGCACCGTCGGGATGTGCTCCTCCATCAACCGGATCACGGTCTCGGTGAGCAGGACCTCCTTGCTCGACCACCGCCGGTAGATCGTCGCCGCACCCACGCCGGCCGCGTCGGCGACGGCCCGGATCGTGAACGCGCGGGGGTCGCCCTCGGCCAGGATCTCGACACACGCGGTGTACACGGACTCGCCGACGGCAGCGCTCCGCGGCCGGCCCCGGACCGGCGCCTCGATACGCGTCGTGGTGCTCATGCCGCGTCCCAGTGCTCGAGGACCTGGTCCATGGGCCAGACCTCGCCGATCTTGGCGGCGATGTCGAACAGGTTGGCCTCGTGCACGCTCGGCAGCCGGTCGCCGACGGCTTCGCGCACGACGATCGGGACGAACCCGTGCTGCATGGCGTCCGTGGCCGTCGCGCGGATGCACCCGCTCGTCGACAGCCCCGCGATGAAGAGCGTGTCGACGCCGCGGGCGACGAGGTCAGCGGCCAGCGACGTGCCGAAGAACGCGCTCGGGTACTGCTTGGGCACCAGGGTGTCGCCGTCGAGGGGTTCGAGCCCGTCGACGAACGCTCCGGTGGACGCGCCGGGCAGGTACGCGGCGAGTGCCGGCACCTTGCGGAAGAACACGCCGGCGTTGGACCCGTCGGCGGAGAGCGCCATCGTCGTGATCGCCACGTGCACCCCGGCGGCGCGGGCAGCGGTGGTGAGCTCCCGCATCCGCTCGACGGGTTCCTCGACGCCGGCGTAGAGCCCGCAGCCGGGGTCGACGTAGGCGCGGACCGGATCGACCACGACGAGCGCAGCGCGTCGTCCTGGGCGGAGCGTGCCGGTGAAGCCGGCTGCCGCGTAGTCCTGGTGGTCGTCGGTCATGGCGTCCTGCTTCCGTCGTGGGTGGTCGTTGCCAGGGTGGGGACGGTCACGTGGACGCCCCCGGCTCGGGGATCGGCCCCGACCTGTCGGGCCGGAGTGGCGCCTCCCGGTCGGGAGGCCCGAACGGACCGAACGCGACGATGAGCGCCCCCAGGGCCGCGCAGCCGGCGAACGTCAGCGCGGCCGCGCGGACGCCGTCGACGAACACCTGGACGTCGCCGGACGGCAGGCTGAGCAGGCTGCCGTCGTAGGCCGCAGCCGCCTGGGCCGCGGACAGGCCGCCCGTCGCGATCGCGAGGCCGAGCGCCGTCGAGAACAGGAAACCGGCGTTCTGCAGGGCCGAACGGATGGCGTTCGCGATGCCGCGGCGGTGCTCCGGGACGCGGGTCATCAGTGCCGACGTGCTCGGCGTCATGAACACGCCGGTGCCGACCCCGACCGCGCCGAGGCCGGTGGCGGTGACGGCGTAGGCGTCGCCGTCGGCGAGGGACACCGCGAGCACCGCGGCGCCGAGGGCGATGAGGAGCATGCCGATGGTCGACAGCGTCCGTGCGGCGACCCGGCGGGCGAGGAACCCGGCGCTCACCGCCGCGACCGTCGTGCCGATCGGCGTGGGCAGCACCCAGAGGGCGGCGTCGACGGCGTCCTTGCCGTCGACCGCCTGGAACGAGAGGGAAGCCAGCAGGACCAGTGCGTAACTGGACAGGGCGCACAGCCCGGCGGCGGAGAACAGGGTGATGGTGGTGCGGTCGCGGAAGATCGCCGGGTCGACCAGGGGGTGCGCGACCCGGCGTTGGGTCCACACGAACACACCGCCGAGCACGACCGCGCCGGCGGTCATCGCGACGACGGGCACGGCCGACCAGCCGACCGAGCCGCCGGTCGAGACCGCACCGACGAGCAGTCCGACGGCGGCGACGGACAGGACCGACCCCGGCACGTCGAGGCGCTCGCCGGAACGGGGGCGCGTGCTGTGCGGGATCAACCGGAGCGACCAGACGAGTCCGGCCAGTGAGATCGGCACACCGGCGAGGAAGATCCAGCGCCACCCGAACGACTCGGCGACCAGCCCGCCCACGACCGGACCGATGACCTGCCCCACCGCGGCGACGGTGGCGTTCAGACCGAGGCCGAGCGACAGGATCGACTCCGGGAAGACATCGGTGAGCAGCGCGGTCGTGTTGGTGACGATCGCCGCCGCGCCCACGCCCTGCACGAGTCGGGCGCCGAGCAGCACCGCCGCGTCGGGAGCGAAGCCGCACGCGAGTGAGGCGAGCAGGAAGACGAGGATCCCGGCGATGTAGAGACGACGACGACCGACCAGGTCGGCGATGCGCCCGAAGACCAGGATGAGGGTGGTCGTGGTGAGCATGTAGCTGAGGAGCACCCAGCTGGACTGTACGGCGCTGGCGTCGAGGTCACGGCTGACGTCGGGGAGCGCGATGAGGAGTGCGCTCGAGGAGATGAAGACGAGGACGACGCTGAGGCTCGACGCGCAGAGCACCTGCCAGGCGCGTCGCCGGGCGGCGCCCTCGTCGACGGTGCGGCTACCGATCGCTCGGCCCTCGCACGGCGGACGACGACGGCACCGCGCGGTGGTGCGTCGTGGTCCGCTGGAAGGCGGCCGCTGCGGACAGCACGAGGCGGTCGTCCCACGGCCGCGCGACGAGCTGCACGCCGACGGGCAGACCGTCCGGCGCGGTGCCCGCCGGCATCATGAGCGCGGGGAACCCCACGTAGTCGAACAGCCGGGTGTTCCGGGGGATGACGTCGTGCAGGTTGAAGCGCTCGCCGTCGACCGACATCGTCAGGTCGTCGAGTCGCGGGGCGGTGGCGCCGATCCCGGGGGTGAGCACCACGTCGACGCCGGCCTCGTCCATCCGGGTGACCATCGCGGCCTGCACGAGCGGGCGACGGCGGAGTGCCCGGAGGTAGTCGGCAGCGGTCGGCAGGAACGACACGTCGAACCGGGCGCGGGTCCCGGCGTCGAACAGGTCGGCCGTGCCGGCGTTGGCCTCCTGGTTCGCGGCGAGCTCACCGTAGAACACCGTCCAGCACTCCGAGTCGATCGACTCCAGGTCGTCGAACTCGATCGGTACGAGGGCCGCACCGAGCTCGTGGAACCGCTCGACCGCCGCGGCGTGTGCCTCGAGCACCGCACGGTCGACGCGTTCGGTGAACCAGCCGAGCGGGACCCCGATCCGGAGCCCCTCGACCCGTTCCGGCGCGGCCTCGATGAGCGGGACGGTGGGGAACGTCGTCGGGTCCTGGCCGTCGGAGCCGGCGATGACCCGCAGGACGAGCGCGAGGTCCTCCGCGGAGCGTGCCATCGGTCCGACGTGGTCGAGGGTCCACGACAGGCTCGCGACCCCGGTGCGCGGCACGAGCCCGTACGTCGGCTTGATCCCGGTGGTCCCGCAGAGGGCGGACGGCACGCGGATCGACCCGCCGGTGTCCGACCCGAGCGCGAGCGGGACGATCCGGGCGGCGAGCGCCGAACCCGACCCGGTCGAGGAGCCACCGGTCCAGCGCTCGGGGTCCCAGGGGTTCCGAACGGCCCCGTACCGGGCGTTGTGCGGCCCGCCGCAGGCGAACTCGGTGGTGGCCGCCGTGAACACCGGGATCGCGCCGGCGGAGCGGAGCCGGGCCACGACCGTGGCGTCGGCCGGGGCCACACGGTCACCGGTCTGGAGCGAGCCGCTCGTGACGATCGTCCCCGCGACGTCGATGATGTCCTTCACGGCGAACGGGATCCCCTCGAGCGGCCGGGCGTCGTCGTCCGCCCAGCGGCGGGTGGACTCGGCGGCGGCTTCCTGGGCCCCGTGCACCAGGCGCAGGACGGCGTCCGACCAGACGTCGTCGCTCGTCCAGTGCGGGGCGAGTGCGGCGAGGACCTCGGACGGGGTCGTGGTGCCGGACCGGTACGCGGCGAGGAGTTCGACGACCGAGGCGGCGGCGGGGTCGGCGGCTGCCCGGGACGCCGCCAGGTCGTCGTCCGGACCGGCAGCGGTCGGCGCCGGGGCCCCGTCGACCGCTGCGTCGAGGAGCCGGCCGAACAGCTGCGCGCTGTGCGCCGGTTCCGCAGGCAGCGCCGACGGGGCGGCGGGCAACGGGTTCGCGCGGCTCGCGGCCAGCGCGCGGTCGAGCTGCGGTGCGATGGTGCCGCGGACCAGGGCGGCGACGTCCGTCACGCGGGGACCGCCGCCGCTGCGTGGGCGTCGGCGAGGTACCGGAACACCCCGGGCTGCCGGTCACGTCCGAGCGGGAAGTCCCGGCGGGCTGCCGCGACCTCGCCGACGTCGATGGTGGCCCGGATGATCGGCCCCGCCCGGTGGGCGGGGGCCGAGACGACCAGGTCACCCCGTGGTGAGACGACCGAGGACCGACCGAAGTAGCTGACGGTCTTGCCGTCGACGGTCTCTTCGCCGCCGCGGTTCGGGGCGAGGACCCACGTCTGGGTCTCGAGCGCGCGGACCTGCAGTTCCTGGGTGAACAGGGTCTCGCGGAAGCCCATCGAGGACACGAGCACGAGCATCACCTCGGCGCCAGCGGCCCGTGACGCGAGCCAGTACTCCGGGAAGCTCCGGTCGTAGCAGATGAGCATGCCGAATCGGGTGCCGAGGGCGTCGAACACGACCGGTCCGGACCCGGCTTCGAAGTAGTGTTTCTCGTCGACGTCGGAGATCGCGTTCGTCGGGATCGAGGTCTTGCGGTACGACGCCACACGGTCGCCGTGCACGTCGGTGCCAGGCACGACCGTGCCGTCGGCGTCGATGAGCACCGCGCTGTTGTACTGGGCCCCACCGGCGTCCTCGTAGAGACCGAAGGCGACGGCGGTGCCCAGACGCTTCGCCGCACTCGCGAAGCGGGCGGTCGCCGGACCGGGGACGGACTGTGCCCAGGACTTCCGGCTGTCGTTGACCACACCGCAGAAGTAGGGCGTGGTGCAGAGCTCGGGGAAGACGACGAGGTCGGCGCCGACGGCGGCTTCCTCGAACAGGGCGATGAGCTCGTCGAGGGCGACGTCGTGGTCGGCGGGGACCTCGCCGGCCTGGACGACCGCGACCTCGATGACCGGACGGCTCGCTGCGGCGCTCATGCGGTGACCGCGCTCGGAGCAGCGGAAGCGACGCCCTCGCGGGTGCGCATCAGCGGCTGGATACGGGTGCCGAAGTCGTCCATCCCCTGCAGGAAGTCGTCGAAGACCAGCATGATGCCCTTCGTGCCCTCGACCGCCGCGGCCTCGTCGAGCATCGCCGCGACGTGCTCGTAGGAGCCGACGAGCGTGCCCATGTTCATGTTCACGGCGCCCTCGGGCAGCGAGATCCGCTTGGCCGTGTTGCCCTCCTCGCCCTCGGCGTCGGTGAGCGCCTGGCCGGTCATCCAGGCGATGGCCTCGACGTCGACCCCGTCGCTGTACCGCTCCCACTTCGCCTGGGCGGCCTCGTCGGTCTCGTCGGCGATGACCATGAAGAGCACGTAGGAGCCGACGTCACGGCCGGTCTTCTCGCGGGCCTCGAGCAGGGCCTGGTTCTGCTCGGCGTAGGCGGTCGGGGTGTTCACGCCGACGCCCATCGAGAAGTTGTAGTCCGAGTACTCCGCGGCGAACGCCATGCCCTGCGACGACTGGCCGGCCGAGACGATCGGGATGTGCGACGTCGGCCGCGGGAGCATCCGGCAGTCGTCCATCTGGAAGTACTCGCCGTGGAAGTCGCTCCGGCCGGTCTCCCACAGCTCCTTCATCACCTGCATGTACTCGGTCTGGTAGGCGTAGCGGCGCTTGAAGTGCACCTCGTCGCCCGGCCAGAGGCCCATCTGGTCGTACTCCGCCTTCTGCCACCCTGCGACCAGGTTGAGCCCGAAGCGGCCGTGCGAGATCGAGTCGACGGTCGCCGCCATGCGTGCCGCGATCGCCGGCGGGATGGTCAGGACGGCGGTCGTCGCGAACAGGCGGATCCGCTCGGTGCGGGCAGCGAGACCGGCCATCAGGGTGAAGGACTCGAGGTTCTCGTCCCAGAAGCCGCTCGGGCCGCCGAAGCCGCGCAGCTTGATCATCGAGAGGGCGAAGTCGAAGCCGTACGCCTCGGCCTTCTGCACGATCTCGAGGTTCAGGTCGAACGACGGCTTGTACTGGGGCGAGGTGGTGGAGATGAGCCAGCCGTTGCTGCCGATCGGGATGAAGACTCCGATGTCCATGGGGGACTCGCTTTCTGTGGTGGGTGTCGAGTGAGGGACGAACGGGGGAGCGGGGTCAGGAACGCTTCGCGGCGGCCTTGGCGGCGGTCGCGACGGAGTGCCGCCGGATGGTCTGCGACACGGCGACGGCGACGATGAGGGCGCCGCCGTAGAACAGCTGCTGCACGAAGTTGTCGGCGCCGAGCATCTGCAGGCCGACGACTCCGGAGAACAGGAAGTACACGGCGATGAAGGTGCCGATCGCGTTGAAGCGGCCGGGGACGATCGCGGTCGCGCCGAGGTAGCAGGCGGCGAACGCGGGGAGCAGGAACGACTGTCCGCTCGACGGGTCGGCGCCGCCGAGGGTGCCGGCGTAGACGACCCCGGCGACCGCGGCGGTGAGCCCCGCGCCGACGAACGCGCCGACCCGCAGCCGTCGCACGTTCAGCCCGGAGAGCTCGGCGACGGTGCGGCCGGTCCCGACGAACAGGAGCCGCCGGCCGACCGGGGTGGCGCTCAGCACGACCAGGACGACGACGGTGGCGATCAGCCCGTAGACGAACGCGAGCGGCAGGCCCGCCAGGCCGCGCCACCCGACGGTGGCCTGCACGAGCGCCGGGTCGATGCCCGTCGCCGACGACGACGCGCTCATCCACTGGATGATCCCGATCATGAACGTCGACGTGCCGAGGGTGACGATGAACGAGTCGATGCGGAACCCGACGGTGAGCAGGCCGTTGACCAGACCCACGACGACGCCGATGACCAGGCCGGCGGCGATCGCGGGCACGAGCGGGATGTCCATCTTCGCGTTGAGCACGGCGATGGTCATGGCGGAGAGCGACATCGTCGAAGCGCCGGAGAGGTCGAACTCACCCGCGGTGAGCGGGAACAGGAACCCGAGCGCCAGGATGAGCAGCACCGACTGTGATCCGAGGATGTTCTGCAGGTTGCCGAGGGTCGGGTAGGTGTCGGGCAGCGCGATGCTGAAGGCGATGACGATGACGAGCCAGGCGCCGAGCAGCGCGTACCGCTCGGTGTGCCCCCACGAGAAGCGCGGGCGGGTCGGACGGACGATCGAGGTCTCGAGGACGGGGTCGGCGGTGGTGGACATCAGGCGTTCTCCTTGACTGCGGAGGAGGCATCGGGGGAGGAGGGCACGGCGGGGGACGCCGGGGCGTCGTCGTCGACGAGGCTCGCCACGACGGCAGCCGCGATGACGTCGCGGTCGATGCGGTCGTCGGTCAGCACGTCGTGCACGCGGCCGTGGGCGAGGACGACGACGCGGTCGCACACCTGCGCGAGCTGGTCGTAGTCGGTGGAGGCGCAGACGATCGTGACGCCCTGCTCCGCACTCCGGCGGAGCATCGAGAAGATCGCGGCGCGGGCCCCGACGTCGATGCCCTGGGTCGGTTCCTGCAGCAGCACGAGCCTCGGGTCGTCCTGCATCCACTTGGCCAGGACGGCCTTCTGCTGGTTGCCGCCGGACAGTGTCCCGAACAGGGCGGCCGGGTCGGCGGGCCGGACGTCGTAGTCGCGGACGAGTCCCGCGACGTGGGCGCGTTCCCGCGCGGGCGAAAGTCCGAGCAGCCCGCGGAGCTTCCCGAGGACGGGGAGCGTGACGTTCTGCTCGACGGACAGGGTGAGCGCCCCGCCCTCGCGCTTGCGGTCCGCGGGGACGTACACGACGCCGCGGGCGATCGAGGAGCCGGGCGTCACCCGTGCCAGGTCGACGGGCGCGGGCGTCGCCCCGTCGTGCCGCACAGCGAGCGAGCCGGTCGCGGGCCGTGCGCCGTACAGGCCGGGCAGCACGTCCTCGACACCGGAGCCGGCGAGTCCGGTGATGCCGACGACCTCGCCGTCCGCGACGTCGAACGACAGGCCGTCGACGACACCGACCCGGAGGTCCCGCACCGTCACGACGGCGTCGCCGGTGGTCGCCGGGCGCGGAGTCCTGGCGGCGGGACCGTCCAGTCCGCGTCCGACGATGAGGGAGACGAGCTCGTCCGCCGTCGTCGAGATGGTGTCCCGGTGCGCCTGGACCCGGCCGGCCCGCAGGACGGTGACCCGGTCGGCGTGCTGGAGGACCTCGGACATGTCGTGCGACACGAGCAGTGCCGAGGTGCGGCCGTCCGCGACGAGGTCCTTCACGACGCGGAACAGCAGGTCGGCGTCCTCCTTCGGCAGGAAGACCGTCGGCTCGTCGAGCACGATGAGCGCCCGGTCGTCGCCCAGCTCGGCAACGGCCCGCAGGATCGCGACGAGGGCCTTCTGGGTGTCGGTGAGTTCGTCGATCCGTGCTCGCGGGTCGATGTCCACCCCGTACCGCGCGAACAGCTCGGCCGCGGCACGGTGCTCGGCGCCCCAGCGGACGAAGGGTCCGCGCCCGGCCACCACGGTCGCGAGCCGGAGGTTCTCGGTCACGCCGAGCGACGGCACGAGTGCGAGGTCCTGGTGGACGAAGCTGATCCCGACGCGGCGGAAGTACCCGGGAGGCACCGGCAGGGGCAGCCGGGCGCCTCGGACCTCGATCGTCGCGCCCGGCTCCGGCGCGTACGTGCCGGACAGGATCTTGATGAGGGTCGACTTGCCGGAGCCGTTCTCGCCGAGCAGTGCGTGCACCTGGCCCGGCAGGACCTCGAGGTCGACGTCGTCGAGCGCGGTCAGCCCGCCGAAGCGCTTCGTGAGCCCGCTGATCCGCAGGACCGGCGCGGTGTCCGCACCGGACCCGACGGCCGCACCGGATGCGGTGTCCGCGCCGGTCCCGACGACCGCAGCCGACGATGCGGAGCCGAGCCGTGCCTCCCGGGTGGCGGTCACTCGGCCGCGCCCCAGATCGCTTCGTACCCGGTCTTGTACGCGTCGCCGTAGCCCTTGCTCGGCGCCGGCGGCGTCCCGGTCTCGTCGACGTTGTCCTTCGTGAAGACCTTCAGCGGGGTCTTCTCGTCACCGTCCTCGATGATCGGCGTGCCGGTCAGGACACGGCCGGCCTGGTCGAGCGTCGCGTAGGCGAGCCACTCCATGTTCTCGCCGATGTCCATCGTGAGGACGCTGCCCTCCTGCAGGATCTTCAGCACCGCGGGGGTGCCGTTGTACGAGGAGGTGAAGACCTGGCCGGTCTTGCCGGCAGCGGTCACGCCGGCCTCGACGTACAGCGTCATCGAGTCGTAGACCGGCAGGACGTAGTCGAGGTTCGGGTCGGACTGCACGGCGGACTGCACGGTCGACGAGATCTTCGTCGCCCAGTCGGCGACGGGGACGTTCGTCACCTTCACCTTGCAGCCGTCGCACTGCGCCTCGAACTCGTCCTGCATCGCCTTGACGATGCCGTCGGACGGTGGCACCTCGGACGACGTGATGATGAGGACGTCGCCCTGGCCCTTGGTCTCCTTGATGGCCCAGTCGGCGTTGAGCTTCGCGGCTTCGTGGAACGGGGCGGTCACCTGCGCGGCGACGAGGTCCTGCAGCTGGTCCGGCAGCGCCTGCCCGGTCTGGTAGGTGTGACTGATCAGCACGGGGATCCCCGCTGCCTTCGCACGCTTCAGTGCCGGGACGATCAGTTCGCCGTTGACGCCCTGCGCCAGCACGATGATGTCGGCTCCGCGGCTGATCGCCTGGTCGATGCCGGCGGAGTGCTCGGTGGGCGTGCCCTGGTTGGTGTACTCGATCCACTTCGCGCCGTACTGCTCGGCGACCTTCTCGCAGGCCTCGTCGACCGCGGTGATGAAGGGGACGGCGGACGAGTTCGGGATGTTGAAGATCGTCTTGCCGGCGATGCCCGACATGTCGAAGCGAGCGCCCTCGAAGGTGAACTCGGGGTCGACGCTGGCGGCCTTGATCTGGCTCGTGGCGTGCTCGACACCGGCGGTGTCGTCACCGGAACTCGTCGACGCGGTCGAGGTGGCGGAGCAGGCGGACAGCAACAGCACGCCGGCGAGTGCGGCGGCGAGGAGCGCGGGACGCGACGGACGCGTTCGGGACGGTGCGGGGGACGACATCGGTCGGGGACCTCCTGGACGGGTGGAGCAGGGAAGGTGCGGGGACGGGGAACCGGAGCGGGGACGGGGGAGCTGCGGCGGGTACGACGAAGGCCCCGCGGAGCGGGGCAGGACGTGCAGGGAGCCGGACCGGGCGGCGGCGGGGCGGCGGATCGCCGGTGACGCCGGCCGCTGCAGTGGGGCTGATGCGAATGTAACGGCCGCGGGGCACCGGCAGGCGGTCGCCCGGTAACGGTCCTGTTAGGCGTTTGTTTCGCTGGTGTTAGGCCACCTGCGACGCCCGACGCCGAGGGGCGTCCGCCCCGCCGATCCGGGGTGGACGACTGCGCCACCGACCCGCGAGCAGGGGCGGATCGGGGCGGTGACGGGCCGGCGACGGCGGGGCGAAACACGCCGGACCCATCCGAGGCGACTTCCGGAAACGGCGCTCTCACAATTCGGCGCGGTCAGCGAGGACCGTGCCTGGCGGAATGGCCGGGAGACCCGGACGCGCAGCCCCGCTGACCGGGACATTCGGGTGCCACGGGGCAGGGGGCAGCTGGCGTAACCCACCCGATACGGACGCGGCACGGCGGCGAAACGAACGAGCGGTGGACTGCACCAACGACCCGCTGCACGAACCACACGCTCCACGAACACCCCCGCACCCACCACCCGCCCACCGACAGGAGCACCCCGATGATCACCACCGTCGTCGCCGGCAACCCCAAGCCGGCCTCACGGACGCTCGACGCTGCGACGGTCGTGCTCGAACGGCTCACCGGCCGCGCCCCCGACCACGTCGTCGACGTCATCGACCTCGGTGCCGGCCTGCTCGGCTGGGGTGACGCCGCCGTGTCGGACGCCGTCCGGACCGTCGCCGGTTCGGACCTCGTCGTCGTCGCGTCGCCGACGTTCAAGGCGACGTACACCGGCGTGCTCAAGCTGTTCCTCGACCAGTTCGGAACCGGCGACGGACTCGCCGGCGTCGTCGCGGTGCCGCTCATGCTCGGCGCCGGCCCGGCCCATGCCCTCGCCCCCGAGGTCTTCCTCAAGCCGGTGCTGGTCGAACTCGGCGCGACCGTCGTCGCACCCGCCCTGTACCTCAACGACAAGCAGTACTCGGACCCCGCATCGACCGACGTGTGGCTCGCCCGCTGGCAGGACGTCGTCCTCGGCGCGGCCGCCGTCCACCAGGAAGGAACCGCGTCATGATCAGCCCCTACTCCACCGAGGCCCCGGACCTGTCCGCGCTCAAGCAGGCGTTCTCCGGGTTCCCGTGCGGCGTCGCCGCGCTCTCCGCCGTCGTGGACGGCGAACCGACCGTGCTCGTGGCGTCCTCGTTCACGGTCGGCGTCTCGCAGGACCCGCCGCTCGTGATGTTCGCCGTGCAGCACACGTCGACCACGTGGCCGGTGCTGCGGGACGCCGGCACGATCGGCGTCTCGATCCTCGGTGAGGGGCACGCGCAGGTCACCCGGCAGCTCGCCTCGCGTGACAAGTCGATCCGCTTCGTCGGTGTCGACACGACGGTCGCCGAGACGGGTGCGGTGTTCCTGCAGGGGGCCCCGATCTGGCTGGAGTGCTCGGTCGAGCACACCTACCCGGCGGGCGACCACGACATCGTGGTGCTCCGGGTGCTCGGGCTCATGTCCGACTTCGCGCACAACCCGCTGGTCTGGCACCGGTCCGCCTTCGCGACCCTGACCGCCTGACCGGCGCCGGGCAACGGACTGGAGGCCCGCCCCGCGTGAGCAGATCTGCTCACGCGGGTCGGGCCTCCAGTCCGAACCCGCCGAGCCTGCCGGGCTTGCCGGGTCTGCCGGGTCTGCCGGGCCTGCCGGCGTCAGCCGCGCAGCGCCTCGGACAGCTTCACGCGACTGCCGGTGCGGAGCAGCGCGTTCTCGTAGACGCGGGCGCCGATGACCACGACCGCGACCACCGAAGCGGCGACGATGACGAGCGACAGGATCGGCTCCCACCACTCGGCGGTCCCCAGGAAGATCCGCATGGGCATGCCGATCGGGGCGCTGAACGGCACGTACGACATGATGCCGAGGATCGTCGGGTTGTCGTACGCGACGATGATCAGGAAGTACGGGATCATCACGAGCATCATCACCGGGGTGGTGACGCTGCCGACGTCCTCCTGGCGGGAGACGAGCACGGCCGCCGCGGCGAACAGCGACGCGAGGAGCACGAACCCGATCGCGAAGAAGCCGATGAACCACAGGATGCTCGGGCCGAGCATCGCGAACATGTTGTCCTGGCCGGTCACCGCCAACGTGACGATGGCGGCGACGGCCACCGCGACGATCTGCGCGAAGGCCATGATGCTGTTGCCGAGCACCTTGCCGGCGAGCAGCGCCCTTGCCGGGATCGCGGACATCAGGATCTCGACCACCCGTGTCGACTTCTCCTCGACGACGCTCTGCGCGATCGACTGGCCGAACGTCACCGCCGACGCGAAGTACACGACGCCGAACGCGATGGCGATGAGGTAGACCAGGCCACCCGGCAACGCGTCCGGGTCGAGCAACTCGATGCGCGGGGTGACGCTCAACGCCGAGACGACCTCGGACGGGGCCTCGTCGAGTCCGACGACCTTGTAGCCGAGCGGGTCGTCCGACGGCACGATCGCCGCGTCGACGTCGCCCTTGGTCACGAGCCGTTCGGCGTCGTCGACCGATGCCGACTGCGTGACGTCGAGCCCACTGGTGGTCGGCAGCGAGACGCCGTCGACGACGGCGACCGGGGTGGTGTCGTCGGCGGTGGCCTTGCTCACGACCCCGCCGACGACGATCGACGCGACGACCATGCCGATCAGGATGAGCGCCGAGACCACGAAGGCCTTGCTGCGGATGCGTGCCTGGATCTCACGTGCGGAGACGAGCCGCACGGCCTGCACGAAGGAGTTGTTCATCGGACGACCTCCCGGAAGACCTCGCTGAGCCGCGGCACCCGCGGCGAGAACGACCCGACGGTGCCGTGCTGCACGGCACGCTGCAGGACGCGCTGGGCGGTGGCGGCCTCGGCCTCGAAGACCGCGTACCCGCCGTCGAACTCCCGCACGGCCACACCCGGCTCGTCGCGGAGCCAGGCGACGTCCCCGTCGACCAGCAGCTCCCACGCGGCGGGCCCGGCCTGCTTGCGGAGCTCCTCCTGCGGACCGGCGGCGCGGATCGTGCCACCGGCGATGACGACGACGTCGTCGCAGAGCCGCTCGACCACGTCGAGCTGGTGGCTCGAGAACAGCACCGGGACGCCCCGGGCCGCGGTCTCGCGCAGGACACCGAGCACGGTGTCGACGGCCATCGGGTCGAGGCCCGAGAACGGCTCGTCGAGCACGAGCACCTCGGGGTCGTGTGCCAGCGCCGCTGCGATCTGCACGCGCTGCTGGTTGCCGAGCGAGAGCTTCTCGACGGGGTCGCCGGCGTGTGCGGTGAGTTCGAGGCGTTCGAGCAGCTCGCCGGTGCGGGTCGTCGCGGCGCGCTTGTCGACGCCGTGCAACCGGGCCAGGTAGGTGATCTGCTCGGCCACCGGCATCTTCGGGTACAGGCCGCGTTCCTCGGGCATGTAGCCGAAGCGGCGGCGGTCGGCGGGACGGACCGCGGCGCCGTCGATCGAGACCGTGCCCGCATCGGCCTGGAGCACGCCGAGCATGATGCGCATGGTGGTGGTCTTGCCGGCACCGTTGCCGCCGACGAAGCCGGTGAGGCGGCCGCTGCCGACCGTGAACCCCACGTCGTCGAGCACCCGGCGGTCGCCGAAGTGCTTGGTCACCCCTTCGATGGTGAGCATGTCGTTCCCCTTCGTCGCGACGCTGGTCGTCGCTGCGTCCGACGCTATTGGCCGGGAGGCACGCCCCGCCTCCGCCGCCAGGCGGGACTTGGGTGGGTGGTCGGCTCCACCGCGTGGGGGAGGAGCGCGCGGGGTAGGTGCGGTGGGCCGGGTGCGCGCTGGGTGCGGGTCGGCACGGTGCGCGCTTGTTCGGCTCGTGCGGGTTTGGTTGCACGGTGCGTCGTTGTGGCGGCGCACGGTGCGGTCAAGGCCGCACGGGTTGAACGAAGGCGCACGGTGCGGGCGTGGGGTGCGGTGGTGGGCACGGTGCGGGCTTGTTGGGCTGGTGCGGGTTTGGTTGCTCGGTGCGTTGTGGTGGCGGGGCACGGTGCGGTCAACGCTGCACGGGTTGAACGAAGGCGCACGGTGCGGCCATGTCTGCGAACTCGGCACCGTGCGGGCTTGTTCGGCTCGTGCGGGTTCGGCTCGGCTCGGTCAGCCGGCGACGCCGTGCTCGAACGCCCACACGACGGCCTGGATGCGGTCGCGCAGTGCGAGTTTCTGCAGCACGTTCGACACGTGGGTCTTCACGGTGGCGTCCCCGACGTAGAGCTCGGCGGCGATCTCCGCGTTGCTCAGGCCCCGGGCCAGGAGCCGCAGCACCTCGGTCTCCCGCTCGGTGAGCCCGGCCACGGCGAGTGCGTCGTCGCCCGTCGTGGCAGGTGCCGCGGTCGTGGTGGTCGCCGAGGGGTGCGCCGCAGCCGACGCCGTCGCCCGGCTGATCACCCGACGCGTGACGTCCGGCGCGAGCAGGGCGTCCCCGGCGGCGACGGTCCGCACGGCGTCGATCAGCCGCTCGGGGGAGGCGTTCTTCAACAGGAACCCGCTCGCTCCCGCCTCGAGCGCCTGGAACAGCGCGTCGTCGCTGTCGAACGTGGTGAGGATGAGCACCGCCGGCGGGTCCGGCAGCGCCGCGATCCGCCGCGCGGCCTCGAGCCCGTCGACGCCCGGCATCTGCACGTCGAGGCAGACGACGTCCGGACGGAGCTGCTGCACGGCTTCGACCGCCCCGGCGCCGTCCGCGGCCTCGCCGACCACACGGAACCCGGGCTCGGACTCCAGGATCACGCGGAACCCGGCGCGGACGAGCTCCTGGTCGTCGGCCAGCACGATGGTCAGGTCGGTCGTCGCGTTCACGTCGTCGGCAGCCATGCCCGCACCAGGTAGCCTCCCCGGGCTCGTGGCCCGATCTCGATCCGTCCGTCCACGGCGGCGACGCGTTCCCGCATCCCGACGTGTCCGAGTCCGCTGCCGGAGGTGCTCCGGGCCGCACGGGCACCGAGCCCGTCGTCCGTGACCTCCACCTCGACGCCGTCGTCCAGGTACCGCAGCCGGACGTCGGCGCGGGCGGTCGGGCCGGCGTGCTTGAGGATGTTCGTCACCGCTTCCTGCACGATCCGGTACGCCACCGCGGCCACCGTCGGCGGCACCGGGCGCTCGTCACCCACGACGACGTACTCGGCGGGGTGGCCGGCCACCCGGGCGGACTCGGCCAGCTCGGCGATCCGCGTGAGGCCCTCGGTGCTCGGGCCGTCGCCACCGGCCGCCCCGAGGCCGGACGCGTCGTCGTCGGAGCGCAGGGTGCCGAGCATCCGCCGGAGTTCCTCCACCGCGGTGCGGGCGCTCTCCTCGACCACCCCGAGCGAGGCGGTGGCCTGCGCGGGGTCGCGGCCGATCACGCGCCGTGCAGCACCCGCCTGCACGCCCATCAGCGAGACGTGGTGGGCGACCACGTCGTGCAGCTCGCGGGCGATCCGCACCCGCTCGATCGTGACGGCCTGTGCCGCGGACCGCTCCCGCTCGGCGGCGAGTTCGGCGGTGCGTTCGGCGAGCTGGTGCCGTGCGACCGCGGAGGCCCAGGCCCGGTTGCCGGCGTACCAGGCAGCGCCGAAGTAGATCACGTTGATGACGATGTTGAGGAGCGAGATCGCCACGTAGGGCGCCACCGGGGAGTCCGTGTCGTTCGGCAGTGCGTTCGGCGACGCCCACCCGAACGAGATCGCGACGAACAGCCACGCGAACATGCCGCCGATGACGACCCAGCGCACTGCTTCGGCCCGCACCCGGTCGGAGCACCAGGCGCCCACCGTGTACAGCGCGATGAAGAGCGTGAAGTTGACGAGGAAGACCTCGGGCACCTGGAGCAGCTGCGTCGCGGCGAACGCCACCGCCGACACCAGTGCCACCGACATCGGGAACCGTCGGCGGAACGCGATCGGGGCCGCGTTCGCGACGATCATCAGCGCGGAGACCCACCAGGCGGCCTGGTCGTCACCGTACGTACCGGCCGACCCGTACAGGAACGTCGTGACCGCGAGCCCACCGGCCAGCACGACTGCGAGCACCGTGTCCTGCCGGTACTCGTGCCGCCCCACCGGCAGTCGCGACCACTCCGCCGTCGTCCCCATGCAGGAAACGCTACTGGGTGCGCTCGACCAGGAGTAGCCTCCCGCCAACGAGCAGGGGAGACGCCATGCAGTTCCTCGTCAACGTCATCGATGACGGCCAGGCTGCCGCCGTCGGCAACACGTACTCCGCGACCGACGCCGAAGCCGCCGCGGTCGACGCATTCAACCAACGGATGGGCGACGCGATCGTGTTCGCCGCCGGGGTCTCCGCACCCTCCGACGCCACCGTGGTCGACGCCCGCGAGGGCGCGACCGACACAACGCCCGGGCACGCCACGACCGGGCCCGCGACGAGCGTCGACGAGTACGTCGCCGGGTTCTGGGTCATGGACCTCCCGGACGCTGAGACGGCTGCCCGGGTGGCGCACCAGGCGTCGCAGGCGTGCAACCGGAAGATCGAGCTCCGCCCGCTGCTCTGACGGCACGGACCCCACCCGGCCGACGGACCACCGCAGGGACGGCGCTCGCCGCGGTCACACCGGCCCCGACCACGAACGTCGCGACGAACCCGATCGCACCGACGAGCGCTCCGGCAGCCGCCGCACCGACGGCCTGCCCGAGCACGAGTGCGACGAACAGCATCGACGTGCCCGCCGATGAACGCTCGGCATCGATCTCGGTCGTCCACGCGATCAGCGCCCCGGTCGCCGCCGTGTAGCCCCAGCCGAACACGGCACACGCCAGCAGTGCCGCGACCGTCGACTGCGGCAAAGCCCCCAGCACCACGACGGCCACGGCGACCGAACCCGCCGTGACCGCCCAGAGCGTCCGGGCGCGCAGTCCGTTCGTCCACCGGGCGGTGACCACGACGGCCGCTCCGCCGATCCCGAGCGCGATCCAGGCCGACACCGAGACGACCACCGACGCACCGGCCTCCACCAGCGCCGAACGTCCGTAGGTCCAGACGACGGCGGACCCCGCCCCGAACAGCAGCGCCAGCACGAGCACCCCTCGGTACGCCGCGAACCACGGGGTGCCGGGCAGCGGTGACCGGGACGCAGCAGTCCCGCCGCGGGACACCACGAGCAGCAGCACTCCGACCGCCAGGGCGAACACCCCGGACACCGCCCAGGCCGTCCGCCAGTCGGGCAGCAGCACGAGTGCGAGCACCCCGGCACCCACGAGCCCCGGGCCGGTACCCGCGTTCACGATCGCCTGCGCTCGACCGAGCAGCGCCGACGGCACCTGCTCGGCGACGATCCGGACGAGGGCGGGGGACGCGAGTCCGGCCCCCGCCGACGCGAGCACGGCGCTGACGCCGAACGCCAGCGAGCCGCCGGCCGTCGCCATGGCGATCGCACCGGCTCCCGCCACCAGGGTCGCGACCGTGACGAGCACGCGGGGCATCCGTGCGGCGAGCAGGAACCCGGCCACCGCACCGACGCAGTAGAGCGCAGAGGCACCCGACGAGACCCACCCGGCGGCGTCTGCCCGGAGCCCCAGGTCCCGCTGCACGTCGGGCAGGAACAGCCCGTACGCCAGGCGCACCAGGCCGTAGGTGGCGGCGATCAGGCCGAGTCCGCTCACCAGGAGCAGACGATGTCGTAATGAAAACGATCGTTTCACTTTTCAGAGCCTAGGGTGCTTTCATGGTGATGCGCCCAGGGACCGAGCAACGGCTGCTCGACGCCGCCGAGGAGCTCTTCTTCTCGCAGGGCATCGCCGCCACCCCGATCGACGCCGTCCTCGAACGGGCCGGGGTCTCGACGGCCACCCTGTACCGCGGCTACGCGAGCAAGGAGTTGCTCGTCGCCGCGGCCCTCACCCGTCGCCACGAGGACTGGATCGCCACCTGGGACCGTGCGGTCGCCGCAAAACGGGACGACCTGGGCCGACTCCTGGCGGTGTTCGACGCCCTCGACGACTACCGCTCGACGCCCACGGGCTCCCGCTGGTGCGCCTTCCTCGGCACCGCCGCCGAGTACGCCGACGCCCCCGCCGAGGTCCGGCGGGTCCTGGACCTCGAGACCACCACGTTGCGCCGGCGGCTCGTGGCACGGGCGGTGCCGGTGGTCGGTCCCCGTGCCGGGGCCCTCGCCGACCAGCTGCTCCTCATCGTCTCCGGTTACCTTGCGATGCGACTGCGCGACCCCGCGCTCGACACGACGACGGCACGGTCCGTCGCCGCGTCCCTCATCCGGGAACACACCCCAGACGGAACGGCGCCCACCAAATGACCCGATCGCGTGCTGCCACGATCACGCGGCGTTCCCTGCTCATCGGTGGCACGGGCATCGTCGCCGCGGGAGCCGTGGCCGAGGGGATCAACCTCGGCCTGCTGCCCGGGCGCTCGACCCTGTACCGGGTCCTCGGTCTGGACGGCACCGACGGCACGGTCCCCGACGTCCAGCCGGTCCCCACCACCTCCGGCACCTTCGTGTCGGCAGCGCGGAAGGGCCGCACCGTCGGGTGGACGATCGCGGCACCGGCGTCCGACACCCCCTTGCCGGTGGCGGTCGCCCTGCACGGCTACGGCGACGACCACGCCTCGTTCTTCGGGCGGAGCCTGGGCTACGACCGGTTCCTCGCGGCGCACGTCGCCGGCGGTGGAGCACCGTTCGCGATCGCCTCGATCGACGGCGGCAACCGCTACTGGCACCCACGAGCCGACGGGGACGACCCCGCCGCGATGGTCGTCGACGAGTTCCTGCCCCTGATCGCCCGCCGCGGATTCGACACGGACCGCCTCGCCCTGACCGGCTACTCGATGGGTGGCTTCGGCGCCCTCCGGCTCGCAGGGGTCCTCGGTGCCTCGCGCGTCCGGGCGGTCTCGGCCATCAGCCCCGCGCTCTGGAAGTCGGCCGCCGACACCGCTCGCGGCGCCTTCGACGACGCGGCCGACTTCCGCGCGAACACCGTCCTCGGGCGTCAGCGCGCGCTCGACGGCGTCGCCGTCCGCGTCGACTGCGGCAACGGCGATGGGTTCGCGCCGGCGGTGCACGCCTACGTCGACGGCTTCGCCACGCCTCCGGCCGGAGGCTTCGCACCCGGCGCCCACACGCACGGCTACTGGCGCCGCCTGGCGCCCCAGCAGCTCGCCTTCCTCGGCCGTCACCTGGGTCACTGAGCCGACCAGCGTCCCGACCAGCGCCCGGGACGCGCGTCGAGGAGGACGGGAGGCCCGTGGCGGCCCCGCACCGCGCCTCCAGGCCGTCGACCGGTCACCGCAACGGCCCGTGCCGCGTGACCAGGAGCGCCCAGGAGCGCTCAGGCGCGACCGCGGTTGCGGCGCCGGATCTCCTTCGGAGCGCGCCCGGCCATGAAGGACCGTGCAGGATCGACGAGGAAGCCCTGCCGGAGCGCCTCGCGACCGACGAGCATCCGGAACCCCATCTGGTCCCGGTTGCTCAAGGTGACCTCGGACTCGACGACCTGCCCGGCCAACGCGATCCGCGTGCGGACGACGATGCGCTCCTGGGTGTGCCCGGTCGAGCTGCGGACGATGCGCCGGTCGTGCACGTCGCACTCGATGGTGGAGGCGTCGGCATCGGTGTCCTGCCAGGGGTGCAGCGAGAACCGGACCCGCTCGCCGGGCAGTTCCTCGAGGTCGAAGGCGTGCAACGCGGAGCTCCGGGCACCGGTGTCGAGCTTCACCTTGATCCACGGCACGCCGAGGTCCGGCAGTCCCGCCCACTCCCGCCACCCGGCGACGACGAGCCCGCTGTCGGAGGACTTCGGAGCTCGGGCCATGTGCCCATCCTGTCGCATGCTCCGTGGCCACGTCCGCATGCTTTGATGGAGCGTCGCCGTCGATCCGACCCAGCGGAGAACCCCTCGATGAAACTCGCCATCCTGTCGCGCGCGCCCCAGGCGTACTCGACCCAGCGCCTCCGCGCAGCGGCACTCGACCGCGGTCACGAGGTCAAGGTGCTCAACACCCTGCGCTTCGCGATCGACCTGTCCGGTGACGACCCGGACCTGCTCTACCGCGGCAAGCTGCTGAGCGACTACGACGCGGTGCTGCCGCGCATCGGCAACTCGATCACCTACTACGGCACCGCCGTCGTGCGCCAGTTCGAGCAGATGGACGTCTACACGCCGAACACGGCGAACGGCATCACGAACTCGCGCGACAAGCTCCGCGCGAACCAGATCCTGTCGCGGCACGACATCGGCATGCCGGCGACGACGTTCGTGGCCGGCCGCAACGACGTGCGCGGCGCGATCGAACGGGTCGGCGGCGCGCCCGTCGTCATCAAGCTCCTCGAGGGCACGCAGGGCATCGGCGTGATCCTGGCACCCGAGGCGAAGGTGGCCGAGTCGATCGTCGAGACCCTCCACTCCACGAAGCAGAACGTCCTGATCCAGCGGTTCATCGCCGAGAGCCGCGGTCGTGACATCCGGGCCCTCGTCGTCGGTGACCGGGTCGTGGCGGCGATGCGTCGGACCGCCTCGGGCGACGAGTTCCGCTCGAACGTGCACCGCGGCGGCACCGTCGAGAAGGTCACGCTCTCGCCCGAGTACGAGGCCGTGGCCGTGCGCTCGGCGCAGATCATGGGCCTCAAGGTCGCCGGCGTCGACATGCTCGAGGGCAACGACGGGCCGCTCGTCATGGAGGTCAACTCCTCGCCAGGGCTCGAGGGCGTCGAGCGCGCCACCGGCCTCGACATCGCCGGTGCGATCGTCGACTTCATCGCGAACCAGGTCGCGTTCCCCGAGATCGACGTCCGCCAGCGGCTGTCCGTCTCGACCGGCTACGGCGTCGCCGAGCTCCTCGTGCACACGAACGCCGACCTGGTCGGCAAGACGATCAAGGAGTCCGGGCTCTGGGACCGGGACATCACGGTCCTCACGCTGCACCGCGGCTCGAACGTCATCCCGAACCCGCGCAGTGGCGTCGCCCTCGAGCCGGGCGACCGGCTGCTCTGCTTCGGCAAGCTCGAGGAGATGCGGTCGATGATCCCGGAGCGCCGCAAGCGGCGCGCGAAGGTGCGGAAGCTGCCGAAGGAGCCGTTGCAGACCGAGGGCTGAGCGCTCGGGCGCTGCAGCGCCGTGACAGCCGGGAGGCCCGGATCGCGTCCCCTCGTCGGGTACGTGATCCGGGCCTCCAGTCCGCAGTCCGGGACTCAGTCGCCGCGCACGTCGCCTTGGCGTCGGCGCGCGAGCAGGCGCAGGACGGCGCCGAGCCCGAGCGCGGTGAGCGCGGCGGCGAGCCAGCCGCCGAGCTCGACGCCGGTGACGGCGAGCTCACGGTTGGTGGTGCCGGTGCCGGTGCCGGTGGTGCTGGCTCCGTCGGTCTTCGGAGCGGGTGCGGTGCGATCGTCGGTCGAGCCGAGCTGCGGGCCGGTGCCCGGGGCCACGATCCCCGGGAACGCGATTCCCGTTCCGGCCCCGTTGTCGTTCTCGTCGTTCTCGCCCTCTTCGCTCTCGGGGACGAGCGTGACGAGCATGCTCGAGCCCGGTGAGACGTGACCGAAGCGGTCCACGGCGACGACCGACAGCAGGTGCGCTCCCGGCTCCAGGGGAACCGTCGTCCGGAAGGCGAACCGCCCGTCGGAGTCCGCTGTCCCGCGGCCGATCTCGCGGCCGTCGGCGTCGCGGATGACGACCGTCGAGCCGGGCTCGGCGGAGCCCCGGACGATGCCGGTTCCGTCGACGATGTCGTCGAACGCCTCGAGGACGGGTGCCGCCGGGGCCTCGGTGTCGACGTCGACGGTGGTCTTCGTCGGGTCCGACTCGTTGCCGACCTTGTCCTGCGCGATCAGTTCGAGGTCGTGCGCCCCGTCCGTGAGCGGCTCGTCGAGGGCGATCTCGAAGTCGCCGTTCTCGTCCGCGGTGTCGCGGCCGAGTTCGTTGCCGTCCTCGTCGCGGATGATCACGGTCGAGCCCGGCTCCGCCGTCCCGCTGATGGGGCCCTTGCCGTCAGCGAGGTCGGACGGGCTGGTGACGACTGGTGCCGTGGGCGCTTCGGTGTCGACGTCGACCGTGGTGTCGGTCGGGTTGGACTCGTTGCCGGCCTTGTCCTGGGCGATGAGTTCGAGCTTGTGCGCGCCGTTGTCGAGCGGTTCGTCCAGCTCGATGCTGAAGTCCCCGTCGTCGTTGGCTTCGCCGCGGCCGAGTTCGTTGCCGTCTTCATCGCGGATGATCACGGTCGAGCCGGGTTCCGCGGTACCCGTGATGGGTCCCTTGCCGTCAGCGAGGTCCTTGGGGCTGGTCACTACCGGGGCCGTGGGGGCTTCGGTGTCGACATCGACCGTGGTGTCGGTCGGGTTGGACTCGTTGCCGGCCTTGTCTTCGGCGATGAGTTCCAGCTTGTGGTCGCCGTCATCCAGGGGCTCGTCGAGTTCGATGGAGAAGTCGCCGTCGTCGTTGGCTTCGCCGCGGCCGAGCTCGTTGCCGTCCTCGTCGCGGATGATGACCGTGGAGCCGGGCCCGGCGGTGCCGGTGATGGGTCCCTTGCCGTTGTCGAGATCGCTGGGGCTGGTCACGACCGGTGCGTCGGGTGCTTCGGTGTCGACGTCGACCGTGGTGTTGGTCGGGTCGGACTCGTTACCGGCCTTGTCCTGCGCGATCAGTTCGAGCTGGTGCTCGCCGTCGTCGAGGGGCTCGTCCAGCTCGATGCTGAAGTCGCCGTCGTCGTTGGCGTCGCCGCGGCCGAGTTCGTTGCCGTCCTCGTCACGGATGATCACGATCGAGCCCGGCTCCGCGGTACCAGTGATGGGTCCCTTGCCGTCAGCGAGGTCCTTGGAGCTGGTGACGACGGGTGCGTCGGGAGCTTCGGTGTCGACGCCGACCGTGGTGTCGGTCGGGTTGGACTCGTTACCGGCGTCGTCCTGGGCGATGAGTTCGAGGTCGTGCGCGCCGTCGTTGAGGGGCTCGTCCAGCTCGATCGAGAAGTCCCCGTCGTCGTTGGCTTCGCCGCGGCCGAGCTCGTTGCCGTCTTCATCGCGGATGATCACGGTGGAGCCGGGCTCGGCGGTGCCGGTGATGGGGCCCTTGCCGTCAGCGAGGTCGGAGGGGCTGGTGACGACCGGTGCGGTCGGTGCCGTCGTGTCGACGTCGACGGTGGTCTTCGTCTCTTCGGAGGTGTTGCCGGCGTCATCCTGGGCGATCAGCTCGAGCTTGTGCTCGCCGTCATCCAGGGGCTCGTCGAGTTCGACCGAGAAGTCCCCGTCGTCGTTGGCTTCGCCGCTGCCGATCTGGTTGCCGTCTTCGTCGCGGATGATGACCGTCGAGCCGGGCTCGGCGGTCCCGCTGATCGGGCCCTTGCCGTTGTCGAGATCGCTGGGGCTGGTCACGACCGGGGCCATGGGGGCCTTGGTGTCGACGTCGACCGAGGTGTCGGTCGGACCAGATTCGTTGCCAGCCTTGTCCTGGGCGATGAGTTCGAGGTGGTGGTCGCCATCGTCGAGGGGCTCGTCCAGCTCGATGCTGAAGTCGCCGTCGTCGTTGGCTTCGCCGCGGCCGAGTTCGTTGCCGTCCTCGTCACGGATGATGACCGTGGAGCCCGGCTCGGCGGTGCCGGTGATGGGGCCCTCACCGTCAGCGAGGTCAGAGGGGCTGGTCACGACCGGTGCGGTCGGTGCCTTCGTGTCGACATCGACGGTGGTCTTCGTCTCGTCGGAGCTGTTGCCGGCCTTGTCTTCGGCGATGAGTTCGAGCTGGTGCTCGCCGTCGTCGAGCGGCTCGTCGAGCTCGATCGAGAAGTCGCCGTCGTCGTTGGCCTCACCGCGGCCGATCTCGTTACCGTCCTCGTCACGGATGATCAGAGTGGAGCCCGGCTCGGCGGTGCCGGTGATCGGGCCCTTGCCATTGTCGAGGTCGCTGGGGCTGGTCACGACCGGGGCCGTGGGCGCTTCGGTGTCGACGTCGACGGTGGTCTTCGTCTCTTCGGAGGTGTTGCCGGCGTCATCCTGGGCGATCAGCTCGAGCTTGTGCTCGCCGTCATCGAGCGGCTCATCGAGCTCGATGCTGAAGTCGCCGTCGTCGTTGGCTTCGCCGCGGCCGAGTTCGTTGCCGTCCTCGTCACGGATGATCACTGTGGCGCCCGGCTCGGCGCTTCCGATGATGGGGCCGGTCCCGTCAGCGAGGTCGGACGGGCTGGTGACGACGGGTGCGTCGGGGGCTTCGGTGTCGACGTCGACGGTGGTGTCGGTCGGGTTGGATTCGTTGCCGGCGTCGTCCTGGGCGATGAGTTCGAGCTTGTGCTCGCCGTCGTCGAGGGGCTCGTCGAGTTCGATGGAGAAGTCGCCGTCGTCGTTGGCTTCGCCGCGGCCGAGTTCGTTGCCGTCTTCGTCGCGGATGATGAGCGTCGAGCCGGGTTCCGCGGTGCCGGTGATGGGGCCCTTGCCGTCAGCGAGGTCAGAGGGGCTGGTCACGACCGGGGCCATGGGGGCTTCGGTGGCGACATCGACCGTGGTGTCGGTCGGGCCAGATTCGTTGCCGGCCTTGTCTGCAGCGACGAGCTCGAGCTTGTGCTCGCCGTCGTCGAGGGGCTCATCGAGTTCGATGGAGAAGTCGCCGTCGTCGTTGGCTTCCCCGCGGCCGAGTTCGTTGCCGTCCTCGTCACGGATGATCACGGTCGAGCCGGGCTCGGCGGTGCCGCTGATCGGGCCCTTGCCGTTGTCGAGATCGCTGGGGCTGGTCACGACCGGGGCCATGGGGGCTTCGGTGTCGACATCGACCGTGGTGTCGGTCGGGCCAGATTCGTTGCCGGCCTTGTCTGCAGCGACGAGTTCCAGCTTGTGCTCGCCGTCGTTGAGCGGCTCGTCCAGCTCGATGCTGAAGTCGCCGTCGTCGTTGGCTTCGCCGCGGCCGAGTTCGTTGCCGTCCTCGTCACGGATGATGACCGTGGAGCCCGGCTCGGCGGTGCCGGTGATGGGGCCCTCACCGTCAGCGAGGTCAGAGGGGCTGGTCAGGACCGGTGCGGTCGGTGCCTTCGTGTCGACGTCGACGGTGGTCGTCGTCTCGTCGGAGGTGTTACCGGCCTTGTCCTGCGCGATCAGTTCGAGCTTGTGGTCGCCGTCGTCGAGGGGCTCGTCGAGTTCGATCGAGAAGTCCCCGTCGTCGTTGGCTTCGCCCCTGCCGATCTCGTTGCCGTCTTCATCGCGGATGATCACGGTGGAGCCCGGCTCGGCGGTCCCGGTGATGGGTCCGGTGCCGTCGCTCAGGTCGGACGGGCTGGTGACGACGGGTGCGTCGGGTGCTTCGGTGTCGACGTCGACGGTGACCGGGGTGGGGGTCGAGACGTTGCCGGCGTCGTCCTGGGCGATCAGCTCGAGGTGGTGGTCGCCGTCGTCGAGGGGCTCGTCGAGTTCGATCGAGAAGTCCCCGTCGTCGTTGGCTTCGCCGCGGCCGATCTGGTTGCCGTCCTCGTCACGGATGATGACCGTCGAGCCCGGTTCGGCGGTCCCGGTGATGGGTCCCTTGCCGTCAGCGAGGTCGGTCGGTCCGGTCACGATCGGTGCGTTCGGAGCGTCGTCGTCCACGTCCACCGTGACCGGCGTCGGGGACGAGACGTTGCCGGCCTCGTCCTGCGCGACGAGCTCGAGGTCGTGCGCGCCGTCGTCGAGCGGCTCGTCGAGCACGACGGTGAACTGCCCGTCGTCGCGGGCCTCGGTCCGGCCGAGTTCGTTGCCGTCGGCGTCGCGCACGATCACTGTCGAACCGGGTTCGGCCGACCCGGTGAAGGGGCCGGTGCCGTCGGCGAGGAACTCGGGGGTCGTGCTGATCGGTGCGTCGGGTGCGGTGACGTCGGGTGCGGTGACGGTCACGGGCGAGGGAGCCGACTCGTTGCCGGCGTCGTCCTGCGCGACGACCTCCAGGCCGTGGTCGCCCTCGGTCAGTGGCTCGTCCAACTCGACCGAGAAGTCGCCGTCGTCATTGGCTTCGCCGCGCCCGATCTCGTCGCCGTCCCGGTCGCGGATGATCACGATGGAGCCGGGCTCGGCGGTGCCGACCACCGGGCCGGTCGGGGTCGCGAGGTCCTGGCGCTCGACGACCGGAGCATCGGGCGCGGTGGTGTCCGGGACGACCGCGGTCGCGGTCGCCGGGCCGGACTCGTTACCGACCGCATCGGCGGCGACGACCACGAGGTCGGTCGCACCCTCGGGCAGCGGTGCGTCGAGACGGACGGAGAAGTCGCCGGCCTCGTTCGCACGATCGCGGCCGAGTTCGTTGCCGGCGGGGTCGCGGACGATGACGATGGCGCCCGGCTCGGCGGTGCCGGTGATGGGTCCGGTCGGGTCGGCGAGGGTGCCGGGGTCGTCGACGATCGGGACGTCGGGGGCGGTGGCGTCGACGTCGAGGGTCGCCGTGGTCGGGTCGGCGGTGAAGCCGTTGCGGTGCTGCACGGCGGTGACGGTGACCGACCCCTCCGACAGCGCCTCGGTGACGGGGAGCGACCAGGTGCCGTCATCGCCGACGGGGACGTTCACCGGCGCCCGGTCACCGACGGCCACGTCGACGGTGCCACCGGGGACGCCCTGGCCGGTGATGGTCGGCTTCGGCCCGACGGCTGCGGTCGGCTCGTCGATGACGGCGGCGGTCAGCGGGATGGTGACCTTCCACGTCGATGTCGTCTGCTCGCTCGAGTTCACGTAGTCGGTGGCGGCGTTCGGGGCGAACGAGCCGTGCACCGTGATGACGTCGCCCGGCAGAGCGGAAACGTCGACGGTGATCGGCACCCGGATGTGGTTGAAGTTCGCTCCTCCGGTGTTGAGTGGCTGGGGGTTCCCGCCGAGGCAGTCGGTCTGCGTGGAGGACGTGAACGTGCAGTTCGCAACGTTCGCCGTGCCTGAGTTCGCCACGCTGAACGGCGGTCGTCCGCGTGTGAAGGTCGCGGGGCCGGTGATGGTCCAGTGGAAGTCGAGCGAACGGCTCGGGATCGTGAAGCCACTCACGTTCTTGACGTTGAAGATCGACGTCTCGAACCGCTGTCCCGGCTGACCGATCGCGTCCGCGGCTCCATCGACGTACACGTTGATCGGCGTCTCGTTCGGCGTGACCTCGTCGGTCGTGGGCTGCGCCTCGGGGGTGGGGGT
>NZ_QKTE01000027.1:0-44008 GCF_003234735.1 Curtobacterium sp. MCLR17_040
GAGACAGACCCGGGCGCTCCCCGAACGGCCGGTCGCGTCGCCGCACCCCTGATCCGCGCGACGGCGCGGCCGGTCCCCCCCGCAACAAGCACCACCCCACGACCCAGCACCACCGCACCCGCACCCGCACCACCGAAGGGAACCCCCATGCGCATCGGCATCGACGTCGGCGGCACCAACACGGACGCCGTCCTGATGGACGGCAGCACCGTCCGTGCGGCGGTCAAGCGGTCCACCACCCCCGACGTCACCTCGGGCATCGTCGCCGCGCTCGACGGCCTGCGCGAGCAGCACGCCTTCGGCCCCACGGACATCGACGGCGTGATGATCGGCACCACCCACTTCATCAACGCCCTGGTCGAGGCACGCGGCCTCGCCCCCACCGCCGCGGTCCGCCTGGGCCTGCCGGCGACGGCGTCGCTGCCCCCGTTCACGGACTGGCCCGGGCACCTGGTGTCGGCCGTGCACGCGCAGCCGTTCCTGGCCCACGGCGGCCACGAGTTCGACGGCCGCGTCATCTCGGAGCTCGACCCCGAGGAACTCAAGCGGCACGCCGGTGCCATCGCCGCCGCGGGCATCCGCTCCGTCGCGATCTCGTCGGTGTTCTCGCCGATCAACGACGAGTTCGAGCAGCGCGCGCAGGAGATCATGGCCGCCGAGCTCGGGCCGGACGTGGCGTTCTCGCTGTCGTCCGAGATCGGTCGGATCGGCCTGCTCGAGCGCGAGAACGCGACGATCATCAACGCGGCGCTCCGCGAGCTCGCCGACCGCATCGTCGACGGCCTGTCCGGGTCGGTCACGGGCAGCGGCATCGACGCACCGCTCTTCCTGAGCCAGAACGACGGCACGCTGATGGACGTCGAGTACGCCCGCCGCTACCCGGTCGCGACGTTCGCCTCCGGCCCGACCAACTCGATGCGTGGCGCAGCGGTGCTGTCCGGCTTCGACACCTGCGCGGTCGTCGACGTCGGCGGCACGACGAGCGACGTCGGCGTCCTGACCGCGGGCTTCCCGCGTGAGGCCACCGGCGAGGTCGCCGTCGCCGGCATCCGCACGAACTTCCGGATGCCCGACGTCCTGTCCGTCGGCATCGGCGGCGGCTCCCGCATCCGCGAGGACGGCAGCGTCGTCGGGCCAGACTCCGTCGGGTACCGCCTGACCGAGGAGGGCCTGGTCTTCGGCGGCACCACCCTGACCGCCACCGACGTGGCCGTCCGCGGTGGCCGTGGCGCGATCGGGGACCCGTCGCTCGTCGCCGGGGTGCCGGCCGAGGTCGCCGCCCGCGCGCTCGACGTCATCGCGGAGCGCGTCGCCGACATCGTGGAGCGGATGCGCACCTCGTCCGACCCGCTGCCCGTCGTGGCGGTCGGTGGCGGCTCGGTGCTGCTGCCGGACACCCTGCCCGGACTCGGCACCGTGCACCGCCCGGAGCACTACTCGGTCGCGAACGCCATCGGTGCGGCGATCGCGCAGGTCAGCGGCGAGGTCGACAAGGTCTACGCGATCAGCGACGGCCGCCGGTCCGCCGTGGTCGACGAGGCCCGGCAAGAGGCCGTCGACCGTGCCATCGCGGCCGGCGCCGACCCCGGCTCGGTGGACATCGTCGACTTCGACGAGGTCCCGATCCCGTACCTGCCGGGCAACGCGACGCGGATCCGCGCCAAGGCCGTCGGCGACCTGGCACTCGGGGCGCTGGTCCGATGAGCGCCACGCAAGCCGCGCCCCGCGCCGCAGCCGCGCAAGCCGCAGCCGCGCACGCCGCCCCCGCAGCACCCCTCCTCACCGCCATCGGCGCCGACTGCTCCGCCCTCGCCCGTGGCGCCGCGATCCTCGGCACCGGCGGCGGCGGTGACCCCTACATCGGCCGCCTGCTCGCCGAGGCCGCCGTCCGCGCCCACGGCCCGGTCGAGATCGTCCAGGTCGAGGACCTTCCCGACGACGCCGTGGTGCTCTCGGTCGCGATGATCGGCGCTCCCACGGTGATGGTCGAGAAGCTGCCGTCCGCCGGCCAGTTCGCCGAGGCCATCCGCAGCCTGTCGGCGTTCCTCAACGTGACCCCGACCCACCTGGCCTGCATCGAGGTCGGCGGCGTGAACTCGACGACCCCGATCGTCGCCGCGGCCGAGCTCGGCCTGCCCCTGGTCGACGGCGACGGCATGGGCCGCGCCTTCCCCGAGGTGCAGATGGTGCTGCCGACCCTGTCCGGGGTCAGCGCGACACCGATGGCTCTGGCCGACGAGAAGGGCAACACCGTGGTCTTCGACACGGTGGACAACCGGTGGGCGGAACGGCTCGCCCGCACGGCGACGGTCGAGATGGGCTGCTCCGCGATCACGGCGCAGTACGCCATGTCCGGCGCACAGGTGAAGGAGTCGTTCGTCCGCGGCAGCCTGTCGCTGAGCGTCCGGCTCGGCGAGACGCTGGTCCGCGCACGCAGCGAGAACGCGGACCCCGTCGCGGCGGTCACCGAGGTGCTCGGCGGCACGGTCGTGTTCGAGGGCAAGGTCGCCGACATCGAGCGCAAGACCGTCACCGGGTTCGCCCGTGGCACGGCCCGCATCGCCGGTTCCGGCAGCGACGCCGGCCTGGAGGCGGTGCTCCGGTTCCAGAACGAGCACCTGCTGGTCGAGGTGGCCGGCCAGGTCCGCACCACGGCTCCCGACCTCATCATCACGTTGGACGCCGAGACCGGCGAGCCGATCACCACCGAGGCCCTGCGCTTCGGCGCCCGCATCCGGATCGTCACGGCACCGGCCGACGAGCGCTGGCACTCCCCGGACGGCCTGCGCCTGGCCGGCCCGCGGTACTTCGGCTACGACACCCCCGCGGTCCGCCACGACGGCACCACGAGCGCGGGCGAGACGAACACGGGAGCGCACCGATGAGCTGGATCCTCGACGTCGACGACCTGCCCGACCTGGCCCGCGGCGCCGCGCTGCTCGGCACCGGCGGCGGGGGCGACCCCACCATCGGGATGCTCCTGGTCCGTGCTGCGATCGAACAGCACGGCCCCGTCACGATCCTCGACCCGTCCGAGGTGCCCGACGACGCCCTCGTCATCCCCACCGCGCAGATGGGCGCCCCGACCGTGGTGCTCGAACGCATCCCGGCCGGACCGGAACCCCTCGGCGCCCTCCGTCGGCTCGAAGCCCACCTGGGCCGGACGGCGACCGCGACGATGCCCATCGAGTGCGGCGGCATCAACTCGATGATCCCGCTGCTCGTCGGTGCCACCGGTGGCCTGCCCGTGGTCGACGCGGACGGCATGGGCCGCGCGTTCCCCGAGCTGCAGATGGAGACGTTCTCGGTCTACGGCGTCCCCGGCAGTCCGCTGGCGATCAGCGACGAGAACGGCCACGGCGTCATCATCGAGACCGGCACGGACAACAAGAAGATGGAATGGCTCGCCCGCGGGGTCACCATCCGGCTCGGCGGCGTCGCCTACATCGCCGAGTACGCGATGTCCGGCCGCCAGGTGCGGGAGACCGCCGTCCCACGCACGCTCTCCCTGGCACTCGCCGTCGGTCGGGCCATCCGAGTCGCCCGCGAAGCCCACCGCGACCCCATCGACGCGCTCGCCGAAGCCCTCGGCACGACGATCTACACGCACCTGCGCGAGCTGTTCGACGGCAAGGTCGTCGACGTCGAGCGCCGCACGGTCGACGGGTTCGCCCGCGGTCGTGCCACCGTGCAGGGGACCGACGGCTCCGAGCTCGAGCTCCGGTTCCAGAACGAGAACCTGGTCGCCCGGCGTGACGGGCAGCTCGTCGCCGTCGTGCCCGACCTGATCTGCGTCCTCGACGCCGAGACCGCCGAGCCGATCACCACCGAACGCCTGCGGTTCGGGCAGCGCGTCCGGGTGATCGGCATCTCGACCCCCGACCTGATGCGGACCCCGGAGGCGCTCGCCGTGTTCGGGCCGTCGTGCTTCGGGCTCGACGAGCCGTTCGTCCCGGTCGAGGACCTGCACGAGCACGTCCGCCCGACCGCCCCGGCGGTCGGCTGACGAACGTCCGCGCGCCGACCCCGGCGCCCGGCCCAGGCACCCGACCCCGGGCCCGGCCCCGGGCTCCGGCCCCGGGACGCGACCACGGCAGCAGAATGGACCCATGGACCAGGGTGAGCGGCGGGGCGGCGGTGTGGCGGGCCTCCAGGCCGACGACGCGACCGTCTTCGGACGCGGCACCGCCCTGCTCGGCTGCGGCGGTGGCGGCCGCGTCGACCACATGGTCAGCGCGCTCCGCTTCGCGCTCGGCGACCGCAGCGTGCCGGTCGTCGACCTCGACGACCCCGCGCTCGGCTCGGTGGTGGCCGTCGGGCTGATCGGGTCGACGACCGTGCTCGAGGAGAAGATGCCGAGCGGCGAGGAGCTGCCGGCCGCGCTCGCGGCGGTCGAACGCTGGACGGGCACCCGTGCCGACGCCGTCGTCGCCGCGCAGATCGGCGGCGTGACCGGACCGGCCGCGGCCCTCACCGCGCACGCCGCCGGACTGCCGCTCGTCGACGCGGACCTGGTCGGCCGCGCGGTCCCGCGCATCGACCAGCTGTCGGTCTTCGTCGGCCCGACCACGACGGTCACGGCCGCCGCGGCCACCACGAGCGGGCTGCGGATCGTCGTCGACGCCCGGCACCCCCACGACGTCGAGACGGTCTGGCGCGAGGCCGTCTCGCACAGCGGCGGCTGGGCGGCCTTCGCGATCGGCCCGGTCCCGGTCGCGCTGCTGCGCGAGCGGGCCGTCGTCGGCAGCGTGCAGCGCGCCCTCCGGATCGGACGTGCCGCGGGCGGTGCACGCGACGCGGCGGAACTCGCCGCGCTCATCGGCGGCCGCGTCGTCGCGCAGGGCCGGGTCATCGACGTCCAACGCGAGGGGGACGCGCTCGCGTTCGTGCGCAGCAGCCTGGCCATCCGCGACGCCGGCACCGGTGCTGTCGCCCGTGTCGAGGCGGGCAGCGAGTACGTGCACTGCCTGGTCGACGGCCTGCCGGTCGCCAGCACCCCGAGCGTCATCACCGTCGTCGACGCGCGCTCGCTCGCGCCGGTGGCGACCGACCGCACGCGGGTCGGCAACGAGCTCGCGGTGCTCGTGCTGCCGTCGGCGCCGTGGTGGTGGACGGACCCCGACCGCACCGCGCGCATGGGACCGCGGGCGTTCGGGATCGACGCGGACGTCGTGCCCGAGGCCGTGGGCCAGGTGCTCGCGTGAACGCCGTCGGCGACCTGCTCCCGCTCCTGCCGCCCGGCACCCGCCTGCTCGTCGGCCCCGGCAGCACCGCGGTCCGGAGCGTCCGCGGGGTCGTGGGGACCCCCGACCAGGTCGGCCGGTCCCTGTCACAGGGCGACGACGTCGTCGTGCTGCTCACCCCCGTCGACCGCGCGGACTCACGCTTCGACGTCCTGCTGCGCCGGGCGTCCGCGGCCGGCACCACCCTGCTCGTCGTCGACGGGGCACTGGAACTCGGCCCCGGCACCACGACGCTCGCCGACCGGCTCGGCGTCGCCGTGCTCGCCACCCCGGACCCGTGGGCGACCTCGGTCCGCCTGCACGAACTCATCGGCACCGGGATGGGCCCGGCGGCCCGGGCCGCCCTCGACGCCTCCCGCGTCGCCCTCGACGCCGGCCCCGAACTCGACGACCTGTTCGCCCGGCTCGACCGGTCGCTCGGCCACCCGGTGCGGTTCCTCGACGCCTCGGGCCTGGCACTCCGCGGAGCCGCCGTCGACGACGCGGCCCGCGCCGTGCTCGTCCGCCGCGCCGGCACCAGCGACGTGCTGACCGCCGAGGGCGTTGACGAGACGCTCGTGGCGATCCCGGTCGGCACCGGCATCGGACCGCGCGCCTGGCTGGCCGTCGGCCTGCCCGTCCCGATCGCCGCCGAACAGCAGGTGGTCGCGAGTGCGCTGCAGGTGGCAGCCGTCGCCGTCGGGCACCGGCTGCTGCTCACCCGGCTCGACGACGAGCGCGACGCCCGCTACCGGATGGCGATGCTCGACGAACTCCGCGCGGCCGACGGGGCACCGGCCCCGCAGCTCGTGCAGCGGACCATCGCCGCCGGGTGGCGGCTGGACGCCTGGCACGTCGGAGCGCGCGTGGTCGCGCGGCAGGGCGTCGACCTGGTCGCGCTCCGCCAGCAGGTCGACGCCGCGGTGCGCGCCGAGGGACTCGACGCGGTCGTCGTCGAACAGGCGGACGGCTGGGTGCTGTGGCTGTCGGAACCCGACGAACCCGGACGGGAGGCAGTGGCCGACATCGCGGGTCGGCTGCGGCGCGCGCAGAACACGCTCCGCACCACCGTGGAGACCAACGTGGGCGTCGGCAGTCTGCAGGCGGGCCCTGCCGGGCTGGTCCGGACGCTCGGCGAGGCCGGCGACGCCGCCCGCCTGGCCGCCAGCCGTCCGGAGTCCGGGCACTTCGTGCACGTCGACCGGCTCGGGCTCGCGCAGCTGCTGCTCGCGTGGACGCAGACGGACACGTTCCTGCCGGCCTCACGGCAGTTGCTCGCACCGCTCGAACGCGGTGGCGGGGCGCTCCTGACGACGCTCGCCGCCTACCTGGACGCGGAGTCGTCGATCGCCGAGACCGCCGCGGTGCTCGGGGTGCACCGAAACACCGTGTCCGACCGCATCGCGCGGGTGGAGCGGCTGCTCGGGGTCGACCTGTCCGACCCGGAGACCCGGCTCGCCCTGCACCTGGCGACGCGGGCGCGGGCCGGCGACGGCGGCTGAGGGCTCGTTGCGTCAGCTGCGGTCGCTGGCTCGCTCGGTCTCGCTGGTCGCGGTGTCGTGCTCGTGCTCGGTCTCCCGCTTCGTGGTCCCGCTCGTCTTGTCGGTCCCGCGGGCGGGCCGGGCGGCGGCACCGGTCTCGCGCGCTGCACCCGAGGCCAGGCCGGCCGCGATGATGAACACGAAGACGATCAGCAGCGCGCCGAGCAGGCCGATCTCCTCACCGAGGAACCCGATGAGCGGCGGCCCGGCCAGGAACGCCACGTAGCCGATCGTCGCGACGGCGCTGACCTTGGCAGCGGCGGTGCGGGGGTCGTCGGCCGCGGCGGACATGCCCATCGGGAAGCCGAGGCTGGCACCGAGGCCCCAGAGCACGACGCCCACGATCGCGAGCGGCACGTTGTCGATGAAGATGAGCATGCCGAGGCCGACCACCGCGACGGCGGCGCTGATGCGCAGGATCGGCACGCGGCCGAACCTGTCGATCAGCGGGCTGCCGGCGACGCGGCCGGCGGTCATCGCGGCGAGGAACACCGTCAGCACGGCGGCACCGCCGGCGTTGTCGAGCCCGTGGCCGTCGATCATCGCGAGGGGCAGCCAGTCGTTCGCGGACCCCTCGGCCAGCGCCATGCCGAGCACGATCACGCCGATGAGCAGCGTGGAGGGCTGTGCCCAGACCTGCCAGCGGGTGAGCGGGGTCGCGACCGGGCTGGTGTCAGTCGACACCGGCTGCTCGACGAGGTGCTCGTCCTGGAACTTCGTGACGGCGACGAGCATGGCGGCGCTCGTGATGAGGACGAGCACGATGAAGTGCCACGACACCGGGATCTCGAGCTTCTCGGCCAGGGCGCCGAGGCCTGCGCCCGCGAGTGTGCCGAGGCTGAACGCGGCGTGGAACAGCGGCATGATCGTGCGCCCGCCGGCCTTCTCGGCGGCGGCGCCGGAGACGTTCATCGACACGTCGCACAGGCCGTTGCCGAAGCCGAACGCGATGAGCGCGATCCAGATGGCGGCGAAGCCCCACCCGAGCGTGACCGCCACGCCGGCGAAGATCATGCCGACCGCCAGGCACGCCGCAGCCACCTGCACGCCCCGTCTCGCACCGAGCTTCGCGACGATGTGTCCGGCGAAGGTCAGACCGCCGATGGAGCCGACGGCCATGCCGAGCACGAGCAGGCCCATCTCGAACGTGCTCGCCCCGAGGGAGTCGCGGACGCTCGGGATCCGTCCCAGCCACGTCGCGATGTCGAGCCCGGACAGGGTGAACACCACGAACACCGCGATGATCCAGGCCTTGGTGGTCGGGACGGTGCGGGTGGACGGCGTCGTCATGGTGGTTCCCATCGTGCTGCGGCGCGCGTGGTGCTGCGCGTTCTGGTGCGTGTCGGTGCTGGTCTTGCGGCTGTCGAATCGATTCGACTGCTCGTTCCGGCTACGCTAACGGGCGATGGACGAACCGGCAACAGGACCCGGCGCGTCGCCTTCCCGCGGCGGCGTCACCCGTTCGTCGCGCCCGACGCTGGCAGCGGTCGCCCGTGCTGCCGGTGTCGCGCCGTCGACGGCCTCGCTCGCCTTCAGTGGTCTCGGCCCGGTGTCCGAGGACGCCAAGGCCCGCGTCCTCGCCGCCGCCGCCGACCTCGGTTACGGCGGCCCCGATCCCCGTGCCCGTTCCCTGCGCCGCGGTCGTTCCGGCGTCATCGGTGTCGTGATGGACGAGCGCCTGAGCGATGCGTTCCGTGACCCGGTCAACGTCCTGACGCTCGACGGCATCGCCGAGGTCGCCGGTGCCGCCGGTGCCTCACTGCTGCTCGTCCGGAGTCCGCTCGACGACGAGCAGGGCGCCGGCCCGTTGGTCGACGCCCCGATGGATGCCGTGGTGCTCGTCGGGTGCAACGTCCGGATCGACCCGGCCGTCGCCGTCCTGCGCCGTCGGCAGATCCCCGTCGTCGCGATCGAGGCGGACGAGATCGAGGGAGCCGTCCCCGTCCAGCTCGACAACCGGGATGCCTCACGCCGTGCTGCAGAGTACCTGCAGGGGCTCGGTCACCAGGACGTGACCGTCGTGACGCTGCCGCTCGACGCCGCACGCCGCCGTGGCCCGATCGACACGGCCCGGCAGGACGAGGGCATCGCCTTCACCACACTCGAACGCCTGCGTGGTGTGCGCCAGGTCTACCCGGACGCCGTCGCGATCGAGACCGCCGGCAGCTCGGTGGAAGAGGGGCGTCTCGCCGGCACCGAGCTCTTCGCGCCGGACGGCCCCCGCCCCACCGCCGTCATCGCGCAGAGTGACCTGATCGCCGTCGGGGTGATCTCGGCCGCCCTCGATGCCGGACTCCGCGTGCCCGAGGACGTCAGCGTCGTCGGCTTCGACGGCATCACGGTGGACGACAGCCTGCTCCACCGCACCCCGATCCGGCACCTGACCACCCTGGTGCAGCCCTTCGTGCAGAAGGGCCAGGCCGCCGCTCGTGCCGCCCTGGCCATGCTCGAGGGTGCGGAACCCCAGCCGGCGTCGTTCACGTCGGAGTTGCGGGTGGGGGACACGACTGGGCAGCCGCCCGAGCCGCGCAACCCTTGAGGTCAGCGTCGGCATAACCGAGAGCTGCTAGTTGGCATGTCGGGCCTATCGTTCACCGAAACGGATCAGGCCTATACCTGCGGCACGACTCAGTATTTGCATGCCCTGGCCAATTTTTGTCTACCACTACCGACTGAGGTAGTCAGGAACTAGGATCCGTTTCGACGACATCAGCATCAGCGCCGCTGTGGAGCCGTTGGGCGGGCGCGAGACTTGGGGGAAGTTTGACCAGACTACGAGTGCACGAAGTAGCACAACGAGCCAACGTGTCCTCGCGCGATGTGCTCGAGTGGCTAAAGGCCCAGGGCGAATTTGTACGAGGTGCGTCGAGCGGCTTGGAACCACCCGTTGCCCGGAAAGCGCTTCGCGCCTTCGGGGTAGAGGATACTGACGCGCCCGCGATGGAGGCTCCGAGCAACGAAAGGTCCGCTCTAGCCACGCGGCCGGCACAAATGACTCCATCGTCGCGAGAAGTCGGATGGCGGGCGGGTTCCGTTAAACAGCCGATCCACCCCGATCTGTTGGCGAAGATGGATGAACTGGGCCGGCGGTTTCCAGAGTTCGAGAAGCACCGTACGGCGTTACGCGAACTCGGCTCGCAGATCGTATTCGCCCGCCCATCGAAGAATCCGAAATTCGCCGATTGCGCCGTCGCTCTTGTCCGTTTCAGCGGTGCGATCGAGGCTGGGTTTGGGCTCACGCGAGAACTCCTGATCTTCTATGCACCTCACCATGACTTGCAAGTGCGCACCTATGAGGCGGCTCTCGCTGAGATTCAGACGATGGACCGTAAGATTACACCCGACATAATCTTCGTCAGCGCCCCCGACCCACGGCTCCGAACAAAACTTGACGACTGGTCGTCCTCTACCCCGTCTTTGAGGGCAATTCCTTTGTCTCAGGACATGGATTCCAATGCGATGACTTTCATCGGACTGATTCGTGACTATGTCTATAGCCGCGATCTGTTCTACGAGACCACGCCCGTGAGGGGTGCACGCTTCTTCGGGCGGAAGACGTTGTTGCAGTCGCTTCGTGACGATATTCTCAGCCAACGAGTCGCGGGAGTTTTTGGCCTACGCAAGGCTGGCAAAACCAGCGTGCTTTTTGAGCTGGCTGATCAAATGCGTCAAGAGAATGTTATTCCCATCCTCCTTGACCTTGAGGCCTTCCCGTCTCCCCCGGAGGACCCGACGTCAGAAATACTTTCTGATCTGAGACGCCGGTGCCTCGAAGAACTGCGTGAGCGGAAACTTCGCACCAAAGAACTCGCCGAGCTGTCGACTTCGCCGTCAATTGTCGAGTTCAAGACGGCGCTCCAGGCCCTCTTGCGCAGGCTCGCCCCCGACGGCGTTCAACTACTCATCATGCTTGATGAAATTGAGTACCTCACTCCCGCGGATAAAGTAGATATCGCCGAAGGCGATATGCCACGCATTGCCCAACTGTTAGCGTCCCTGCGCAGCCTGGTGCAAGAAGCATCAAATTTCACGTTCATGCTTTCCGGGCTCACAAGTGCAATCATCGAGAGCGGACGTTTGTACGGGAGGCCAAATCCGCTCTTCTCGTGGGCTAAAGCCTACTATGTCGGCCCGTTCGCGCGTGATGAAGCGGATGATCTCGCACTTGCGACTGGCGCGAAAATGGGAATCGAAATAGAAGAGAAGGCGCTCGAGGCGTTGTTCGAAGCTTCGGGTGGTCACGCCTTCCTCTATCGGAACTTCGCCTCCGAAGTGGTCGGAGCGCTGCCCACCGAAGTTTTCCGCCGAATCATCACGCGTCCGCTTGTGCTCTCGCGTCTGATGGATTGGAAGACGCAGGTCGGCGGTCACATATCGGAAATGGTTCAACATGTGACGAGGTACTATTCTACGGAATCAGTTCTTCTGGATGTGCTTCGTGAATACCCAGAGGAGTTCCTCCAGCTTGCGGAGGAGGAACCTCAGGCTTTGCGGCACCTGTTAGATCTTGGCTTGGTGCGCAAAGTTGAACATCACTACGAACTGAACTCCTTGCTGGATCTGCTCTAATGGTAGAGGAGGATTACAAGACGAGGTGGGTACAAAAAGTTCTGCAGCAGGCGCGACGGTTCGGTTTGATATTCGTTCAACTGGGCGCTACGCAGACTCCGTTGATGGACGCGGTGCGAAAGCAAGAAAATTGCTTTAGTATGGATGACTACATTGCACTCCCCGCGGGGTCTCGGGGCGAAACGCCTACCTTTGTAACAGGCCTACAGCCTAGAGAGTTGGGAGATGCTGGATCGCCGACTCTAGGACTGCTGAGGGAGCGAGTAATGAGCGACATGGAGGCTGGCGGACGCATCGTGTTGGTGTCGGCTGCGCCTCGCGTGGCGTATCCGCCCGTCCCTGGAAGTTCCCTCTTCGAAGACGCCAAGTTCGTCTCGGGCCCGCTTGCTCCAGTGCTCGAAATGACTGCCTCCGCTCCGGAACTCGTACTGCCTGCATGTAACGATGGACACGCGCCTTTGCGGACCGTGCTTGAGGCTGCGTTGCGGGAGCTGGGACTCGAACTCTGTGCGTCGCTAGACCACGCGTTGTTCGAGGCGGTGCTCGATCCCGCGGATATGTTCGCTACGCTCACTTCTCGAGAGGTCGAGGCGTTGCGTGGGGCATCCCTTATTCGCATGACGAGCTCCGGTCCAGAATGGACAATGCCGCTACGGATAGGTGAGCTGCGCGACGCGCTGAGTGAAGTGTTGTCGGAGCAGACTGACACGCAAGATGCAATGGCTGCAGTGTTTGCGGGTCTTTGGAGCATCGAGAGATCGGTAAGGCGTGCGCTTCGTATCAGAGCGATGGAGCTTTGGGGTCCAGGATGGCGTCGACAAGTGCTGGCGGGCGATCTGAAAGAGAAGGTGGAGGGGCGGGCAAAGGCGTCTGCTTACGCCGCGGCTTCCAGCGTCTCGCAGATCCGTGATCCCCTCGAGTGGCTCACAATGGGCGAGTTGCTTGAAACTCGTGGTCGCGGCGAGATTGGCGACTTGGGCCTTGAGGGGCCACTTTGGAAGACGCTCGCAAACGAGGTGTTGCCTGTGCGCAATCAGATATCGCATATGCGGCTATTGCGCCCGTCCGACCTCGCTACGGTTCTGAAATGGGCAAAGGTCGTGCAGGTCAAGCTGCGGTGATGAAGGTACGCGGCCGAGCTCGGTCGTTATAGTCTCCGCGCCAGTGAGGGCGGCGCAGAAGAGTGGTCGCAAGGTTGGTGCATATCTGGGGTGCCTTTCCAGCGGAACCGACGCCCTTGTAATCTTGCCCGCGAAGGCAGTACCGAGCGGGCACGATGTATGTGTCTGGTGAACGGCTGTGGCTGAGTTGCAACGCACGCGGGGACTGCCGTTTTGCCAAATGTGCAGCTGCGGTTCCGGCCGATGTACTTGTAATGACTCAGCGCCGCCGCACTCCGAGCACCACCACCGCAACCAGGTTCACCGCACTTCCCACCAAGAACCCCGTGGTGCCACCCGCGACACCTGCGATGGGTCCGAGCACCGCCATGAGCCCAGCCCCGACGACGAACCCGGCGACCGAAGCAAGGGCGACCTGCCGTGAGCGTCCCGCGGCGAGCAGCAATGCCGCCGGCACGAGCCCGACGGTGAACACCCACACCGCGACCATCAGGTAGCGCAGGTCGGCGACGGCAGCGGCACCCTCGGCGGGGTAGACGATCGGCAGGAACCATCCTGCGAGCAGGGCGACCAGGCCGAAGACGACGGCGGAAGCGGCAGCGAACCCGACGACGAGCAGCAGGGCGCCGCGGGAGCGCAACGATCCACCATCGGTCCGGTGCGCGAACGCCGGGACGAGCACCTGCCCCAACGCCTGCCCGAGCATCGACGCTGGCGTCGCCAGGGTGAAGGCGGCGGCGTAGACGCCGGCGTCGTGCGCCGACGACGTCACCTGCGCCGAGATCATCGTCAACTGCAGCAACCCGTTCGAGGTCACCACCGCCAGCACGTTCCACGCTGCGAACCCGAGTACCCCGGTGGCGGGTTCGCGTGAAGCAGACGTGAAGCCGTTGCCCCGCGGCCAGCACGCGATCGCGAACACCGTGTACCCGATGGCCAGGGGCAGCAGCACGAAGGGCTCGAGCCGCGCGACACACGCCACCACGAGCAACCCGAGCGCCAGCACGCTCGACAAGGAGTCCCAGAGCGCGACCCGCGGCGCCCGGTCGTAGCCGAGCTGCGCGCCGCGGGCGTAGCAGTAGAGGCCGTAGCCGACGACGACCGCGGCACCGCCGAGCACCATCCCGGGGCCGTTGCCCCAGGCCAGCGCGATCGGCACGGTGACCGCCGCGAGCACCACGCTCGACACCAGCATGGACACCCCGAGCAGCCGGTTCACCGCGGCGTCCGAGCGTCGACCCCGCAGCGCGATCGCCAGGAACCGCGACGCTGTGTTGCCTGCGGCGTTCGGCCAGAGCAGGGCGACGAACACCGAGAGCGACAGCAGCGCGGTGGTCTGCCCGAGGGTCTCGGTGCCGAACACCCGCCCGACGACGACGGTCACGAGCAGCTTCGCGATGCCCTGCACCCCGATGCCGACCGTGGCGAGCACGGCGGACGAAGCCACCGAAGACGACGGGCCCGCAGGCTCAGCAGACGAGGCAGAAGAACGAGGCCCAGAAGGAGACGCCCCGCTCACCGCGCCAACGCCTGTTCCACCCAGCCGCGCCGGTGCGCCCGCACCCCGAGCGTCACCGCCCGGACCCCGATGTACCCGAGGGCGAAGGCCGCCCACAGCCCCGCGAGCGTCCCGCCGGCCCACCAGAGCAGCGGCAGGTACACGACGAGGTTCAGGCCTCCGGCGATGGCCAGGTACCGCGCGTCCCCGGCACCGATCAGCACCCCGTCGAGCACGAAGACGTACCCGGCGACGGGCATCCCGACCGCGATGAGCACCAGCACGACGGGCAGCGCGTCCCGCACCGCCTGCGAGTCCGAGAACACCGGCCCGAGCACGCCGCTCACGGCCAGGGTCAGCACCCCGAGCAGCACACCGCCGGCGATCCCGAGCAGCACGAGCCGTCGCGTCACCAGTCGCACCCGCTCCGCGTCACGTCCGCCGAGCCCGTGCCCGACGAGCGCCTGCCCGGCGATCGCCAGGGCGTCGAGCGCGAACGCCAGCGTCGAGAAGACGGTCAGCCCGACCTGCGTCGTCGCCAGCCCGGTGGTCCCCAGCCCGGCAGCGGCCCCGACGGTCGCGAGCATCGCGATCCGCAGCGACGCGGTCCGCAGGAACAGCCATGCCCCCGACCGCAGGGCCCGGGCGACGCCGGAGGCGCCGGGTCGCAGCGGCGCCCCCGACGACCGGGCAGCCCGCACCGCGATGCGCACGTAGACGACGGCCATCGCCCACTGCACGATGACGGTGCCGGCGGCGGATCCCTCGACGCCCCAGCCCGCGCCGTAGATCAGGACGGCGTTGAGCAGCCCGTTCGCGACGAACCCGATGGTCGCGACGACGAGCGGGGTCTTCGTGTCCTGCAGCCCACGCAGCAGTCCGGTCGAGGCGGTCACCACCAGGATGCCGGGCAGCCCGATGAGCGAGATGGTCAGGTACGCGGTCGCCGCCGCCGACACCTCGGCGGAGGCGCCGAACAGGTCGACGAGCGGTCCGGCGAGCGGCCACCCGACCAGCGCCAGCACCACTCCCAGCACGAGCGCGAGCCACATGCCGTCGATGCCCGCGTGCACGGCTCCGCGACGGTCGCCACCGCCGAGCGCCCGTGCCACGGCCGGGGTCGTCGAGTACGCCAGGAACACCAGCAGCCCGGTCACCGTCGACAGCACGGCACTCGCGAGCCCGACGGCCGCCAGCGGCGTCGCCCCGAGGTGCCCGACGAGCGCGGTGTCGGTCAGCAGGAACAGCGGCTCGACCACGAGTGCGCCGAGCGCCGGCACCGCCAGCCGCACGATGTCGCGGTCGACCGCGCGCCGTTCGGCAATCACTGCGGCTGTCATCGTTCGGGGCACCGGGCCATTCTCGCGGGGATGCGGTACGGGCGTCGTCCGCACACCCGGTGATGGTCGCCATCGTCGACTTGGCCGGTCTTTCTGGATGGCTCGGTGTCCCGGCCCTTACGCTCTTCGGATGCGTTCTCTCGTCAGGCTCGATGACTGGTCTGCATCTGACGTCGATGCGGTCTTCGACCTGGCTGACGCATTCCGTGCGGGCCGGGGGCCCGTGACGGAGGGCGCGGCGGTCATGTTCTTCCCGCCGACGAGTCTGCGCACCAGGGCCACGTTCGAGCGGGGCGCTTCGCTCATGGGGCTCGAACCGATCGTGTTCCCGGACACGACACTCGACAAGCCGGAGGCGCTGTCAGATGTCGCTCGCTACCTCGAGAACTGGGTCGACATCGTCGTGGTGCGCCACCAGGACCTCGCCGTGGTCGACGCCTTGGCTGCGGCTCACGCGCTGCCAGTCGTGAACGCGATGACGGACGACAACCATCCGTGCGAGGTGCTGTCCGACCTCCACGCCTTGCAGCAGCGGGGCGACATCACCGCGATGCGCTTCCTCTTCGTGGGCGCGGACAGCAACATCGCCAGGGCGTGGCAGGAAGCCGCTCGCGTCTTGCAGCTCGACCTGATCCAGTGCTGCCCGGCCGAACTCGCAACCCCGGGGGTTGCGTGGACCGACGACCTCGAGGCAGCTGTTCGATCAGCGGACGTGGTCCTCACCGACGGTCCCGGTGCGCACACTGACGCTCTCGAGCAGTACCGGATCACGGCGGCTCTCCTCGACCTCGCGCCACCGGGAGTCCGCTTCAACCCGTGCCCGCCGTTCCTGCGCGGCCGTGAGGTCAGTGTCGACGCCGTCGAACACGCCGCATTCGTCGGACACGACTTCAAGGCCGGACTCCTGCCGGTGCAGCAAGCCGTCATGGCGTTCTGCCTCGGCCTCGGCTGAGCAGGCGTCCCGACCACTGGCCTGAGTGTGTCGGACGATGCGCGCCTCGCTGGCGATCAGGTTCAGGTGAGGTGGCGTTCGTGGGCGTAGATCGCTGCGGCGATGCGGTTGCGGAGGCCGAGCTTGGTGAGGACTCCGGCGACGTGGGTCTTGACAGTGACCTCGCCGATGCCGAGCGCTGCGGCGATCTCGGCATTCGACTGGCCCTTCGCGACGAGGAGGAGCACCTCGTTCTCCCGCTGGGTGAGGTTCGGGAGTGCGCGCCCGTCGGGTGCCTGCAGCGGCCCGGTGGGGAGTTGCGGTGCGAAGCGGTCGAGCAAGAGCCTCGTGATGCGGGGCGTGGTCACGGCATGGCCGGCAGCGACGGCGCGGACGCCCGCGAGGAGCTCGGCGACCGGCGCGTCCTTCAACAGGAATCCGCTGGCACCGGCACGGAGCGCCCGGTAGGCGTACTCGTCGAGGTCGAAGGTTGTGAGGATCAGGATCTTCGCGTCGGGGTCATCGGTGAGGAGTCGTCCGGTGGCTTCGAGGCCGTCCATGCCGGGCATCCGGATGTCGAGGAGGATCACGTCGGGGCGAAGTGCGTTCGCCTGACGGATGGCGCTCCGCCCGTCCGGGGCCTCGCCGACGACCGTGATGTCCTCTATGTCGTCGAGGATGAGCCGGAACCCCATCCGGATGAGGGCCTGGTCGTCGACCAAGAGCACGCGGATGGTCATGCTCGTGCTCTTCCTGGCTGGACGGCGAGGGGGATCGAAGCAGCGATCCGCCATCCCCGGGTGCCATCGGGTCCCGCATCGAGGATGCCGCCGAGCTGGGTGATGCGTTCTTCCATCCCGACCAGCCCGAAGCCTCCGGCTCGGGTCTCGTGCGTGCCTCCGGTGCCGTCGTCCTCGATGCTGAGGACGAGCTCGTCTCGCGAGGCCGTGATGTTCACGGTGAACGTGGTCGCACTCGCGTGCTTGAGGGTGTTCGTGATGGCCTCTTGGGTCACCCGGTACACGGCGACCCCGATCGCTGCCGGAATTCGGTCGACGGCGCCGTCGGTCTGCAGTGTGGCGCGCAGGCCGGCCGCGGTGACGAGTTCGAGCAGCGCCGGTAGCCCGTCGATGCTCGGCGTGGGCAACAGCCCATCGTTCGCTCGGATCGTCCCCACCGCGTGACGGGTGTCGGCGAGAGCCGTGCGGGCAGTGCGTTCGATCAACTCGACGGCCTCGTCCACGCGCTCCGGTTGCCGAGTCGCCCTGCCGGTGCTGGCCGCCGCGAGGGTGACGATCACGGCGAGGCCGTGGGCGATGACGTCGTGCATGTCCCGCGCGATCCGGTTGCGCTCGTCGGCGACCGCGAGCAGCGTCTGCTGTTCACGTTCACGCTGCGCCCGAGCGCTCTGCTCCTGCAGGACCGCGACCACGCGGCGGTGGTTGCGGACCGAGGCACCGCTCGCGGTCGCCGCGAGGACGAACACGGTGAGGACGGTCAGCATCTCGGTGACGTGGAGCCCGTGCGGCCACGTGACGGACGCGGCCACCGCACCCACCTCGGCGATCGCGACCGCGACCGCGGTGTCCCGCACCGGGCGGTGGGCGGCGAGCGTCGCCAGCGCTACTAGCACGCTCACGTCCGCAGCGAGCTGCACCCCGATCGACCACTGCACGGCAGCGACGACGCTGATGCCGAAGAAGACAGCCATCGGCCATCGTCGACGCACACTCAGTGGCGCGATCATCGCCAGCGACAGCGTGACGTACGCCACGAGCAGCGGGTCACCGGCCCGGGCGTGGAAGACCAGCTGCGGTGTCACCGCGACGGCGAGGGCACCGGCGGCGACGGCATCCGCGACGATCGGGTGCGCCCGCCACCACCGCCGCACCGTGCGGTCGTGACCGAGGACCATCACATCCCGCTGCCGTCGAAGAACGCGGCCAGGGCGGGTGCCGTGTCCGCGACGGTCGACAGGTTCGCCAGGAGCACGATCCCGAGGAACAGCAGCATCCCGGGGAGCAGGATCCCACCGCCTGCGAGCACCCGGCGGAGACGCCGATCGGCCTTCGGGGTCCGGGCCCGCTGCACCCAGATCGCCGCTGTCCCGGCGACGACCACGATGATCGCGGCAACCGCGGTCACGACGAGCGCTGCGTGGTAGCGGCGGAAGTCATCGATGAGCGCGGCCAACGGCGGGGTCATCGTCCCGGACGCGAGCTCACCGCGGACCTGGAGCACCGAGGCGCCGTCCATCGGCAGGAAGTTCAGCACCGATGACAGCGGCGCCACCGCACCCTGCACGTTCGCCATCACGACGAGCAGCACGAGCGGGGCGATCGGAGCCCCCAGGACGCCGACCAGGAACAGAATGATGCGACGCCCCCGCGATCGTGCCCGTGCGTACGCCGTCCAGACGCGTTGCCCGACCGGGACCAAGACGACCAGCAGGGCGACCGCGACGATCGCCTTCACGATGTGGAACACGGCCCAGTACGACACCGCCGCGGCCAACGGCGAGCTCGACGTCCGCCCGGACCCCACCCACTGCGCGAACCCCGAGGCCACGGCTCCGGGAAGCGCCGCGACGGACAGGTGCGTCCCCGAGGCCCAACCGGCGATCGCCGCCGGCCAGACGACCACTGCGATCGTCAGCGCTCCCGCCACCGTGAACCACACCACCCCACGGCGATCCACAGTTGCCGGCGTGTTCGTCATCGTCATCATCACCCTCCACCACGTCGGGTGCATCCCGACGAGACAACGGTAGGGAGCGTGACCACACCGCCGCGTCCTCCCCGATCACGAGGTGTGACGTCGGCGAACCTCCTCCTCGAGGAGGACCCGGCGGACGGAACCTGCGCTTCCAGACGCCCGGCACCGGTTCCGGGGTTCAGTCGCGGACGACCTCGTTGAGCGCGGCCCAGCCGAGCGTCGGCGGTACCGAGACGACAGCACCCGGCGCACCGAACATCTGTGCAGCCCAGTCGCCGGCGACGCTGTACGCGGCTTCGGCGATGGCCGATCCCGCGCTGACCCGGCTCGCCCCCGCCCGTGCGAGGTCACCGACCGACAGGGTCCCGGGCCCGAACGCGACGTTGAGGGGCAGCTCGATCGCGTCCACGAGCATCGAGATCGTGGCGGCCGACAGCGCTCCGAGCACGAAGACGCCACTGGCGCCGGCCCTGGCGTAGGCGGTAGCACGGGTGAGCGTCTCCTCCGCCCAGGCGTCGCTGCCGGGCGCGCCCAGCAGGTGCGTGTCGATCCGAGCGTTGACGAAGAGTGGGATGCCGGCGGCATCCGCAGCCTGGCGGGCTGCGCGGATGCGGTCCTCCTGTTCCGCCACCGGACGGAGAGAATCCTCGATGTTCACGCCGGAGACGCCGAGCCCGAGGAACGCGGACACGGTCGAGGCGACGTCGCCCGGTGTCTCGCCGTACCCGCGCTCGATGTCGGCGGTGAACGGGACGTCGACTGCCGCCGCGATCGGCCGCACGGCGTCCAGCGCGCCGTCCCGGGTCACATCGTTGCCGTCCCGGTGACCGCGTTACCAGGCGACGCCGGCGCTCGTCGTCGCGGTCGCACGCGCTCCGGCCGAGAGGACGATGCGTGCGGACGCGACATCCCACACGTTCGGCAGGACGACCGGTGCGCCGGGGACGTGCATCGCGGTGAAGGTGCGCGTGCGCTCGAGGTGCGTGCTCATCGTGCGATTTCAGCACATCGGCCCACGTCGTCGACGTGCGCCGTGACGGACTGGAGGCCCGTGGCCGTGCCCGCCACGGGCCTCCAGTCCGGTGGTCCCACGTCGTCAGGCCGGACGCGCGTTCCGGCCGACCACTCGCGTCAGTCGGCGCGCGGTTCCGCGGGGACGGCACCGGTGGCGGCGTGTGCGGGGTCGGCGGCCTCGGTCGAGGGCTCGTCGGTGCCGCGGGCCCGGCCGATGACGTCCATCACGTGGTAGACGACGATCGCGGCGATCGTGCCGACGATGATGCCGCCGAAGCTCGCCTGGCCGAACGTGAACGTGAAGTTCGCGATGCCGATGATCAGGGCGATGCCGGCGGTCAGCTGGTTCTTCGGCTTCGAGAAGTCGACGCGGTTCTCGACCCAGATCCGGATGCCGATGATGCCGATCAGGCCGTAGAGCGCGGTGGTCGCGCCGCCGAGCACGCCCGCGGGCACCGAGGAGATGACGGCGCCGATCCTCGGCGACAGGCCGAGCAGGACGGCCGCGATCGCGGCGACCCAGTAGGCGGCGGTCGAGAAGACGCGGGTGGCGGCCATGACGCCGATGTTCTCGCCGTAGGTGGTCGTGGCGGAGCCGCCACCGACGCCGGCCAGGACGGTCGAGATGCCGTCGGCGAAGAGCGCGCGACCGGTGAGCGGCGTGAGGTCACGGCCGGTCAGCTGCCCGACGCCCTTGACGTGGCCGACGTTCTCGGCGACCAGCGCCAGGACGACCGGCACGAACGCCAGGTAGATCGGGAGCTGCGACGGGTCGAACGCGGGAGCGGTGAAGTCCGGCAGACCGATCCACGGCTTGTCGCCGACCTTCGAGAAGTCGACCTGACCGCCGATGAGCGCGGCGACGTACCCGACGAGCACGCCGATGACGATCGACAGGCGGCCGATCAGGCCCCTGAACAGGACCGTGACCAGGATGATCGTCGCGAGGGTGATGACCGCGATGACCGGGGCTTCCGTGAAGTTGTCCCGGGCCGACGGCGCCAGGTTGAAGCCGATCAGGGCGACGATCGCGCCGGAGACCACCGGGGGCATCAGCCGGTCGATCCACCCGGCGCCGGCCAGGTGCACGACGAGCCCGACGATCGCGAGCAGCGCACCGACGACGATGATGCCGGACAGGGCGAGCGGGATGCCGCCGATCTTGGTCGCCGCACCGATCGGGGCGATGAAGGCGAACGACGAGCCGAGGTAGCTCGGCAGGCGGTTGCCCGTGATGAGCAGGAACAGGATCGTGCCGATGCCGCTGAACAGCAGCGTCGTCGACGGCGGGAACCCGGTGATCAGGGGCACCAGGAACGTGGCGCCGAACATCGCGACGACGTGCTGCACGCCGAGGCCGATCGTCCGGGGCCAGGTGAGCCGTTCGTCGGGTGCCACGATCGTCGTCGCGGAGACGGTCTTGCCGTCGCCGTGCAGCTTCCACGGAAGTCCCATGCGATGACCGTACCGGCAGCCGTGTGCCGGTGACGACCCGGATCGACCTGCCCCATGGGGTCGGTGGCTATCGTGGACCGCATGACCGACGTCGCACGTGCCTCCGGCATCCACACTGACGAACTCGACCCCGCGGTGCGCCCCCAGGACGACCTGTACCGCCACGTGAACGGGACCTGGATCGAGGCGACGCCGATCCCCGACGACAAGGCCCGGTACGGCTCCTTCACGGTGCTGGCCGAAGCCGCCGAGATCGCCGTGCGCGACATCATCGAGCGCTCGCAGCAGGCCGCCCCTGGCACCGAGGAGCGCAAGGTCGGTGACCTCTTCACCTCGTTCACCGACGAAGCCCGGCTCGAGGAGCTCGGCACCGCACCGATCGAGCACCTGCTCGCCGAGATCACCGCCATCGAGTCCGTGCCCGAGGTCATCGCCGCCGTCGGCCGCTTCGAGCGCATCGGCCTGCCGAGCTTCCTGCAGCTCTTCGTCGACAACGACCCGGGCGACCCCGAGTCCTACGTCGTGTTCCTGGAGCAGTCCGGCCTCGGGCTGCCCGACGAGTCGTACTACCGCGAAGAGCGTTTCGCCGACATCCGCGAGAAGTACCGCGAGTTCGTCGCGGCGATGTTCCCGCTCGCCGGCCTCGACGACGGCGGCGCCCGCACCGAGCACGTCATCGCGCTCGAGACGGCGCTCGCCGCCCAGCACTGGGACAACGTCACGACCCGCGACAGCCAGAAGACCTACAACAAGCTGCCCTGGGCCGAGGTCGCCGCGCTCGCGAAGGGCGTCGACCTGCAGACCTGGTGGCAGGCCATCGACGCCCCCGCCGGTGCGTTCGAGACCGTCGTGGTCCGTGAGCCCTCGTTCATCACCGGCCTGGCCGACCTGCTGAACGACCAGCCGCTCGAGGTCTGGAAGGACTGGCTGCGCTGGCAGGTCATCCGTGGCTCCGCCGCCTACCTGACGAGCGCGTTCTCGGCCACGAACTTCTCGTTCTACGGCACCGCACTGACCGGTGCGCCCAAGCAGCGCGAGCGCTGGAAGCGTGGCGTCTCGCTGGTCGAGGGCGCGATGGGCGAGGCCGTCGGCCGCATCTACGTGCAGGAGCACTTCGACGAGACCTCGAAGGCCAAGATGGACGACCTCGTCGCCAACCTGGTCGAGGCGTACCGGCAGAGCATCACCGCGCTCGACTGGATGACCGACGAGACCCGTGCCCGTGCGCTCGACAAGCTCGACAAGTTCACGCCGAAGATCGGCTACCCGGTGAAGTGGCGCGACTACTCGGCGCTGCCCGTCCTGTCCGACGACCTGGTCGCGAACGTCCGCGCCGTCGCCTCGTTCCAGGTCGACCGCGAGCTCGGCAAGATCGGCAAGCCGATCGACCGCGACGAGTGGTTCATGACCCCGCAGACGATCAACGCGTACTACAACCCCGGGTTCAACGAGATCGTGTTCCCGGCCGCGATCCTGCAGTTCCCGTTCTTCGACGCAGACCGCGACGCCGCCGCGAACTACGGCGCGATCGGTGCCGTCATCGGGCACGAGATCGGCCACGGCTTCGACGACCAGGGGTCGCAGTACGACGGCGACGGCAAGCTCGAGAACTGGTGGACCGAGGCCGACCGCGCGGCGTTCGAGGAGCGCACGAAGGCCCTCATCGCCCAGTACGACGCCCTGGTGCCGACCGAGGTGCCCGACAGCCACGTGAACGGTGCCCTGACGATCGGCGAGAACATCGGTGACCTCGGTGGCCTGTCGATCGCGTGGAAGGCGTACCTGCTGTCGCTCGACGGCCAGGAGCCCCCGGTCGTCGACGGACTCACCGGTGCCGAGCGCTTCTTCCTGAGCTGGGCCCAGGCCTGGCGCATGGCGATCCGCCCGGAAGAGGCGGCTCGTCTGCTGAGCATCGACCCGCACTCGCCCAACGAGTTCCGCTGCAACCAGGTCGTGCGGAACATCGACGTCTGGTACGACACCTTCGGCGTGACCGAGCAGGACGCGATGTACCTCGACCCCGCCGAGCGCGTCGCGATCTGGTGATGACGGAGCCGGACGCGGCCCGGTCGTCGCGCCGCCGGCGACCGGACGACCGCCCAGCAGGTGGCGGCCGCGGTCGTGGGCGGCACAGCGGCCGGGCCGACGACCGCTTCACCGCCACCACCGAGGCCCTCGGTGCCCTCGCGCTCGAGGGCGCCGGGGTCAGCGCCTCGGTGATCGACACCTCCAGCGGCAAGGCCCTGCTCGCGATCGACGACACCCTGGTGCAGCCGGTCGCGAGCCTGGGCCGTGTCCTGCTGCTCATCGAGGTCGCCGCCCAGCTCGAGGACGGCCGCCTGCACGGTGACCGCCTGCAGCGCATGGCCCGCGACACCGCGACCGGTGCCGGCCTGTGGCAGTTCCTGCAGGAGCCGACCATGCAGGTGCCCGACCTGGCGACCCTGGTCGGGGCCACCGCAGACGCCTGGGCCATGAACGCACTGCTGTCGACCGTGGGCATCGACGCCGTCCGGGAGCGTGCGGAGTCCCTGGGCATCGAGCGCACGGCGTTGATCGACCGCGTGCGGGACCGCCGCGGCCCGGACGACGCCCCCGACGCCTCCGTCGCACCGACCGGAGAGCTGTCGTGGGTGATGCGTGGACTGGCGCTCGGCGAGGTCGTCGACGAGGCGGTGTCGAACCGGGTGCTCGGCTGGTTGTCCCTGGCGAGCGACCTGAACCTGGTCGCCGGGTCCTTCGGGCTCGACCCCCTGGCGCACCGGGCGCTCGACCACGGGTTGCAGGTCGTCGCGGTCACCGGGTCGAGCACCGGTGTGCGGGCCGAGGCGGGGATCCTGCGGGGGCCCGGGTCGTCGGTCAGCTACGCCGTGACCGTCACGTTCGACGACGCTTCGTTGCAGCGGCGGTTGGCCGTGGTGGAGGCGCTGCGGACCATGGGGACCGAGGTGCTCGAGGCCGTGCACGCGCCCGCGCGGCGCTGACGGCGCTGACGGCGCTGGCCGGTCGCTGCCGGCTGGTCGCCGCTCGCCGCCGTCGCTCAGCGCAGGAGCACGAAGGAGCGCAGCGGCTGGGGTTCGACGTCGTGGACCTCGACGAGGCCACGTGACTCGTAGAATGCCCGCTGCCCCGGCTCGTCGTCGGTGAGCAGGACCGTCTGGCGAACGTCGGCGTACCGCTGCAGGACGGCGTCGAGCAGTGCGCCGCCGATGCCGGACCGGTGCGCGGACGGCAGGACGAGGACGTCCTGCACGTACACGATCGTCACCCCGTCGGAGACCGTGCGGAGCAGGCCGAGCAGGTGGCCGTCGTCGTCGCGGGCCGTCAGCACGGTGTGGGAGCCGGCGATCGCCGCGGTCAGGGCTGCGGGGTCCTGCGTGTACGCGGTCCACCCGACGGCGTCGTACAGCGCCACCAGCTCATCGGTGCACGGTCGTTCGTCGCTGATCGTGGTGGTCACGGTGCTCATCGTGCCCGACTCCTACGAGGTCGCCTGCCCCTCCGGCACGAACGCCTGCACGGACAACAGTGAGGCATCGGCCGACGCACACGCCTGGTAGTCCGTGTCCTTCACGAACAGGGACTGCTTCGACCCGGGCGGGTACACCCGGAAGCCGTCGGGGGTCTGCGGCGAGCAGTCGCCCGCCGAGTAGTTCTCGGCACGGACGATCTTCAGCGGCGCCACGGCGGTCTTCCCGGGCGCCAGCGTCACGGTGGGGTGCGGCGAGCTCTTCTCCGCCACGGCCGGCGCACCGATCTGCTTGCCGTTCCCGCCCCCGACGAACGAGACGCCGGGCCACCCCTGCACCGTGCAGGTCGTCGACCCGGTGTTCTCGAGCACCAGGTGCACGATGACGCTGCCGGCGGCACCACCGCTGCCGGCCTCGATGCGTCCGGCGAGCGACGACACCGCGCACCGGTCGCCGGCAGACGAACCGGTGGCACCGGATCCGGCGGACGAGCCGGACCCGGACGACGGTGCCGCCGAGGCGGACTCCTCGGACGACTGCGGCGTGGACGCCGACGCGGACGGCGACGGTGCGGGCGCCGTGACGGTCTCGGTGGCGGCGGGCTGCCCGTCCGAGGCGCACCCCGCCAGGGTCCCGACGGCGACGAGCCCGGTCACGACGAGCAGGAACTTCGATCGGCTGCTGCGTTGCATGGTGCACAGGCAACCACCGAACGCCGCATCCGGTTCGGTCGGCGTCCAGGGACCACGGGCACACTCCGAGGCAAGCAACCCGAGCAGCGGAGGTCGGACATGACGGGCAAGCACGAACAGGCACGAGGCGACGAGGGTCGCGCGGACGGGGTCGAGCCCCGGGCCGGAGCCTTCACGGACAGCGAGATCCCGGGCGAGGAGCACGTCGAGTCGACGGAGCCCGTCGGCGAGTTCGTCTCGAGCGACATCCCCGGCGAGACGCGTCCGACCGGAACCGGACCCGACGGCGAGTACGTCGACTCGGACATCCCCGGCGAGGCCGAGCCGGCCCAGAACGGCGAGGTCGGGGAGTACACCGACACCGACAAGGCCTGACGAACCCGAGTGGAACGCATCCCATGATCAAGGATAGGCAGTCATCCTTGATCATGGGATGATCCATGTATGGCTTCGTACGAGACGATCCGCCGCACGGGCGACCCGGCAGCCGCGACACGCGCCTTCCGGATGCCGATGGTCTTCGACGCCTACGTGCCGGATCCATTGCAGGGCCGAACGGTCGATCTCGGACCGACCGAACAAGCGGCCGTGCTCGAGGCCACCGCTGCGGTGACGGAAGCCGAGACGAGATCCACGCTGCTCGGCAGCGGAGACGCACTTGGCCGGATGCTCCTCCGCGCCGAGGCTGTCGGGTCGTCGATGATCGAGGGCCTCGAGGTCTCCCCGCGGAAGCTGCTCGAAGAAGAGGCGCGCGGACGGAGCCCGCTCGGGCAGTGGAGCACCGCAACCGAGGTCCTCGGCAACATCGACGCCATGACCTTCCTCACCGAGTCGGTCGGTCCGGGTTCTCCGGTGACCCTCGACCTGCTCCTCGAGGCGCACCGGCGTCTGATGGAGGCTTCGACGACACCCGAGGTCGGGGGCACGGTCCGAGCGGTCCAGAACTGGATCGGCGGACCGACGCCTGCCGCAGCGGCGTTCGTTCCGCCCGTGCCGGAGCGGGTGCCAGGGCTCCTCGACGACCTGCTGGAGTTCGTGAACTCGAGCACGCTGCCGACGATCGCCATCGCCGCCGTCGCACACGCGCAGTTCGAGACGATCCACCCGTTCGCCGACGGCAACGGTCGCATCGGACGCGCACTGATCCACGCTGTCCTGCGGTCACGGGGGCTGACCATCGAGTCGTCTCCACCGGTGTCCCTGGTCCTGGCGACCCGTGCTGTCGACTACGAAGCGGGGCTCCAGCGGTTCCGGTCCACCGATCCGCCGGCATCGGAGCCAGCGCAGCGGGCCGTCGGGCAGTTCGTCCGGCTCTTCGCCGAGGCGATGGCCGAGGTCGTGGACCGGATGACGCAGTTCGAGCACGAGCTCGTCCGGATCAAGGAGTCCTGGCGATCTGCGCTCGCCGGAGTCCGCTCTGACTCCGCTGCATGGTCGGCGCTCGAACTCGCGCCCCGCATGCCCGTGCTCACCGCGCAGACGTTCGCGGCCGCGACGGGCCGGAGCGAGCAGGCCGCGAACACGGCCTTGGGGGTCCTCGTCGAGCGTGGAGTCCTGACACAACGATCGGCGGGACGGCGGAACCGTGTCTTCGAGGCAGACGCCGTGATCGGCGCGCTGGCACTGCTGGAACGCCCTCTCGCCTCTCCGGCTGGTGACACCGGCGTCGTGCCGCCGACCAGACACGTGCCGGCAGCTCCGCCCAGGGCCTGACGGTCAGTCGATGAGCTCCGCCGCCACCAGGCGGCGGAGCGTCTCCACGCCCGCAGGCGGGCAGCGGTCCGCGTCGGCGGAGGTGACCCACTCGACCTCGTCCACCTCGGCCGAGGCGACGGGCGTGGCGGAGTCCAGCGGGCCTCCCGGCCGGACCAGGAACAGCGTCATCGCGACCATCGTCCCCGGAGCCTGCCCGTGGGCGGGCTCGAGCACGACGCCGAACGGGTCGACGTCGTCGGCGGTGAGCCGTAGGCCGGTCTCCTCGTACGCCTCGCGCACGGCGGCCTCGACGGCGGTCTCGTGCGGCTCGGCCTTGCCGCCGGGCAGGTAGAGCACGTCGCGCGCCCGGGCGCGCACCATCAGGACACGTCGGTCACGCACCAGCAGCAGCGCACTCACGCGCAGCGTGGGTGGTTGCGAGCCTGTCTGGAGGCTCAGCTCGCGTCCGCCTGGTCGTCGCGATCCGAGGCGGTCGGGTCCAGTGCCGTGCGGTCGGCCAGCGGGACGACGGGGGACGGCAGCTCCGGCTCGGCCTCCGGCCGGACGCCGTACAGGGAGTCGATCGCCCCGACGAACTCCTCGCCGCGACCGGCGCGACCGAGCTCACGAGCGCGGACCGAGGGACGGTGCAGCAGGACGCCGACCAGGTGCCGGAGCGCCCGCTCGGTGTGCTCGACGGACTCGCCGTCGGCGTCCGCGCGGCGCTTGGCCCGCTCGATCTCGTCGTCGAGGATGTCGAACACGTGCTTGCGGAACGCCACGAGCGCCGGGGTCGTCGACTGCTCCATCGCCTGGGCGCGGAACCGGGACACGGCGTCGTCGACCATCGCGCGGGCCTCGGACTCGGCGTTCAGCTCGGAGATCGGGGCGTGGATGCTGATCGTCTCGAGGTCGAGCAGTTCGACGCCGTCGACACCGGCGGCCGCGGGGTCGACGTTGCGGGGGAGTCCGAGGTCGATGACGATGCGGCGGACCCCGTCGTCGAGGTCGGCCGGTGCGACGACCGGGACCTCGCTCGAGGTGCAGGTGATCAGGACGTCGCTCTCGCCGATGGCCTGGCGCAGGTCACGGGCGGCGACGAGGTCGTGCTTCGCGGCGAACCAGGGCGCCCGGCCCGAGGGCGAGAACACCTGGATGTTCGTGGCGCCGCGGCCACGCAGGGCGGCGATGGTGGTGGCCGCGTAGCTGCCGGTGCCGACGAGCAGCACGCGGGTGCGGGCCCAGTCGGTGACCCGCGACGAGGCGAGTTCGAGGCCGAGGCGCACGAGGGACCGGCCGGCGGCACCGATGCGGGTGCGGGTCTTGACGCCGCGGGAGGTGTGCGCGGCCTCTTGGAACAGGCGCTCGAGGTCCGAGGTGGTGGTGCCGTTCGACCGGGCGTCCTCGAGCGAGCGACGGACCTGGCCGGAGATCTCGGTCTCGCCGACGACGACGGACTCGAGTCCGCTCGACACGGCGAACAGGTGCTGCACGACGTCCTTGCCGTCCAGCACGTTGACGGAGTCCAGGACCTCGGTGGCGTCCAGGTCGCTCGCGGCGGCCACGGCCTGCACGGTGGCGGAGACGGCGGAGTCGCTCTCGTCGCCCGCGATGTCGAGGTACGCCTCGAAACGGTTGCAGGTGGCGAGCACCACGGCACCGTCCAGGACGCCGGCATCCGTGACGAGTCGGCTGGCTGCCGCGGGTGCACCGATGCTCAGTCGCTCCAGGAGGTCGAAGCTGGCGTTGCGATGCGACGCCGTGAGACAGATGAGCACGTAGTCAATGGTAACGCGCTCGATGGGAGAATCATCCGGTGACCGAAGCGACGACCACATCCCTCCCCGACTCCCACCCCCTGGCATCAGGGCGGACGAGTGGTTCCCGCCTGGTACGGGCCCTGCGGGGTGACCGTCCGGAGACGCTCCCGGTGTGGTTCATGCGGCAGGCCGGACGGTCCCTTCCGGAGTACCGGGAGCTTCGGATCGGCACAGCCATGCTCGACGCGTGCCTCGACCCGGAGATGGCGTCGGAGATCACCCTGCAGCCGGTCCGCCGGCACGGGGTCGACGCAGGCATCTTCTTCAGCGACATCGTCGTGCCGATCAAGCTCGCCGGCGTGGACGTCGAGATCGTCCCCGGCCGTGGCCCGGTGCTCTCGTCGCCGATCCGCACCCCCGCCGACGTCGACGCCCTCGAGCAGCTCGACCCCGCGGCCCTCGCCCCGATCGAGCAGGCCGTCCGACGCACGGTCGAGCAGCTCGGCGACACCCCGCTGATCGGCTTCGCGGGGGCGCCGTTCACCCTCGCGGCCTACCTGGTCGAGGGTGGCCCGTCCAAGGACCACATCCGCGCCCGCACGCTCATGCACGCCGACCCCGAGACCTGGTCGCGGCTGCTCGCCTGGGCCGCCGAGGTGTCCGGGATGTTCCTCCGGGCGCAGGTGCTCGCCGGGGCCTCGGCCGCGCAGCTCTTCGACTCGTGGGTCGGGTCGCTGTCCCGCGCCGACTACGTCCGGTCCGTCGCACCGCACTCCGCCCAGGCGATGTCGCACGTCGCCGAGCTCGGGGTGCCGCGCATCCACTTCGGCGTGGGCAGCGGCGAGGTCCTGGCCGACATGACGACCTTCGGCACGGACACCGTCGGCGTCGACGCGGTCGGGGTCGACTGGCGCCTGCCGCTCGACCAGGCGGTCCAGCGCGTCGGCACCGGCGTCAGCGTGCAGGGCAACATCGACCCTGCGATGCTCTCGGCACCGTGGGATGTCCTCGAAGCGCACGTCCGCGACGTCGTCCGTCGGGGTGGCGCCGCACGGGCCCACGTCGTGAACCTCGGCCACGGGGTCCCGCCGGAGACCGACCCGGACGTCCTGACCCGCGTGGTCGAGCTGGTCCACTCGCTCGGCGACGGCCGCTCGGACGACGGTGCAGCGCAGGACGGAGCCGGCGCGTGACCGACGTCGTCGTGGTCGGCGGCGGGATCGCCGGGCTCGTCACCGCCCGTGACCTCGCCAAGGGCGGCGCCCACGTGGTGCTCGTCGAGTCCTCGGGTGCGCTCGGGGGCATGATCCGTCGGCACACCGTCGGCGGGATCGACCTCGACATGGCGGCGGACTCCTTCGCCACCCGCACGGACGCCGTCGGCCGCCTGGCGATCGAGCTCGGGCTCGGCAACGACGTCGTCGCCCCCGACCCGCGCGGCGCCTGGCTGATGACCCGCGACGGCCGGACCTCCCCGATCCCGGCGACCGGGCTCCTCGGCATCCCGAGCACCCCGATGGCCGCCGACGTGCTGGCCGTGGTCGGGCAGAAGGGCGGCCTGCGCGCCCAGATGGACTCGCTGCTGCCGGCACCGGTGGGCGCCAAGGCCTCCTCGCTCGGCGAACTCGTCCGCCGGCGCATGGGGGAGCGGGTGCTCGACGACCTCGTGGTGCCGATCGCCGGTGGCGTGCACTCCACCCACCCCGACCAGCTCGACCCCGACCGGGTGGCCCCGGGCCTGCGGTCCGCACTGCTGCGCGAGGGCTCACTCGCCCGGGCCGTCCTGTCGCTGCGGGCACGCGCGGCCGCCGGCACCCCGGTGCAGGGGATCGGCGGTGGGACGGTGCGCCTGGTGGACGAGCTCGTCGCCGACATGGCGACCTACGGGGTCGATGTCCGGCTGCACACCCGGGCGACCCGCATCGAGGCGCACGCGGTCGAGATCGTCAGCGCCGACGGCACGACCGAACGGCTGCCGGCCCAGCACACCCTGTCCTCCGTCGCCGACCCGGAGCGCACCGCCGCCCCCGACCGGACCGGTATCCAGCTCGTCACGCTCGTCGTCGACCAACCGGAGCTCGATGCCGCCCCGCGCGGAACCGGGATGCTCGTGCACCCGGACGCCCAGGCGGTGTCGGCGAAGGCCCTCACGCACGCGACGGTGAAGTGGCCGTGGCTGGCCGACGTGGCGGACGGACGCCACGTCCTGCGGCTCAGCTACGCGACCACCGCGACGGACCCTGCGGGCGTCGCCACGAGCCTCCCGGTCGCCCCGACCGACCCCGTCGGCAGCCGTGCGCTGCAGGACGCGTCCACGCTGCTCGGTGTGCCGATCACGGCCGACCGCGTCAGCGGCGCCGCACGCGTCGGCTGGTACGGACCGGACCTCACCGCGGCCGGGCTGGCCGAGGGCGTCGTCGGGATCGGCGAGGCCTCGACCGGACGCGGCCTGGCGGGGATCATCGCCGCCGCTCGGAAGGCAGCCGACGAGATCCTCGGTTCCTGAGCGGACCGCGCAGCCCCTGAGGGCTACTGTTGGTGAGACCGCCGGACGTATTCCGTTCGGTGCATGACCACCGCACAACCAATGCACGGAGGAATCGCACATGCGCGGAAAGCTCCTGTTCGTCGCCGGCGCCGCACTCGGGTACGTCCTGGGATCGCGAGCCGGACGGGCGCGGTACGAGCAGATCAAGACCGTCAGCGGCAAGGTCTGGAACAGCAACGGCGTCCAGAAGGGCGTGCACGTCGCCGAGGACTTCATCGCCGACAAGACCCCGGACGTCGCCGAGTTCATCGGTGAGACGACCAAGAAGGCCGTCCGCAAGGTCGGCCAGAAGAAGGACACCACCACCTCATGACCGACACCCGCGATCGCAAGTCGCGTTCGCTGTTCGGCCTGGTCGGCGACGTCCCGAAGCTCGTCAAGGGCCTGGTCAAGGGCGAGATCGACCTGCTCAAGGCCGAGATGCTCGCGAAGGCGAAGATCTTCGGCCTCGCAGCCGGTCTGCTGGTCGGTGCGCTCGTCGTCGTGCTCTACGCGATCGGCGTCCTGCTGACCGCAGCCGTGATGGGCCTCGCGACCGTGATGCCGGCGTGGCTGGCCGCACTGGTGGTGGCCGTGGTGATGCTGATCATCGCCGCGATCCTCGGCCTGATCGGCTGGAAGCGCCTGAAGAAGGGCCTGCCGATCACGCCGAAGCGCACGATCGCCAGCGTCAAGGACGACATCAACGCGGTCAAGGGCCTCGGCAAGAAGCCGACCCCGCCGACGCAGTACGGCAGCCGCAAGCCGGACGTCGACGGCCGCTCCTGAGCGCCGACAGCCCCGACAGCCGCACCACCGACGGAGGAACCGTGACCGACCCGCACGACGATCTCGCTGCTCGCGTCGCCGCGACCCGCGCCCAGCTGTTCGACACCCTCGACGCGATCGAGGACAAGCTCAACGTCCCGAAGCAGATCGGGATCGCGGCGTCGAAGTTCAAGCGCGGCCTCGACGAGAAGCCGGTGCCCTACCTGGCCGGTCTCGCAGCCGGCGTAGCGGTGGTCGGGGGTATCGTCGTGATGGTGCTCCGACGGCGGTAGACCGCCCGAGCGCGGTCCACCGGATGCGGGGCGGCCAACACCCTGGCAACCGATAGGACAATGGATCCATGAGCTCCGACGCGCCCACGAACACCGGGCCCGTGCCCGCGCACGACCACCCCCACACGGAACCCGCCGAGACCGGTCAGCCGGACTCCGGGATCGACCCGAACCTGCTGACGGCCTACGCCCTCTGGGCAGTGTTCCGCCGGCCCCTCGGTCCGGTCCACCGCGTCGGCGACGACGCCGTGGCCGAACTCGACACCGTGATCGCCAGTGCCGCCGAGCGCAGGGTCACGATCCGTGGCTTCTACGACGTCTCGGCCTTCCGTGCCGACGCCGACGTCATGGTCTGGCTGCACGGCGACGACGCGCAGGCCATCCAGGCCGTGCTGCGCGAGATCCGTCGCACCGGCCTGTTCCAGGACGCCGAGCCGGTCTGGCACGTCATGGCCATGCACCGCGAGGCCGAGTTCAACAAGCGGCACACCCCCGCGTTCCTGCGCGGCAAGGACCCCGAGGCGTGGATCACGGTGTACCCGTTCGTCCGCTCCTACGAGTGGTACCTGCTGCCGGAAGAGGAGCGCTCGAAGATGCTCCGCGACCACGGCATCGCCGGCGCGAAGTACCGCCGCGTGCTCACGAACACCATCGCGACCTTCGCCCTGAGCGACTACGAGTGGATCCTGCCGCTCGAGAGCCCGGACCTCGTCGACCTGGTCGACCTGATGCGCGATCTCCGCTACACCGAAGCGCGCATGCACGTGCGCGAAGAGGTCCCCTTCTTCACGGGTCGTCGCGTGACGACCGCCGAACTCCCGGAGGTGCTGTCATGACCGACACCAGCATGATCACGAACGGCCAGGTCCTCGCCGCCACCCCCGCGGCGGCGTCCGGTCCCGAGCACGTCGAGACCCCGACCGCCTACGACGCGATCCTGCTCGCCGGATTCGGTGGCCCCGAGGGCCAGGACGACGTCATCCCCTTCCTGCGCAACGTCACCCGCGGCCGCGGGATCCCGGACGAGCGTCTCGAAGAAGTGGCGCACCACTACCGCCACTTCGGCGGCGTGAGCCCGATCAACGCGCAGAACCGTGCGCTCAAGGCCGCGCTCGAGGCCGAGCTGGCGTCGCGCGGCATCGACATGCCGGTCCTCTGGGGCAACCGCAACTGGGAGCCCTACCTGGAAGAAGCGTTCACCGAGGCGGCGGACAAGGGCTACACGAAGCTCGTCGCCATCGCCACGAGCGCGTACTCGTCGTTCTCGAGCTGCCGGCAGTACCGCGAGGACTACGCCCGCGTGCTCAACGAGACCGGTCTGATCGACACCATCCAGATCGACAAGGTCCGCCAGTTCTTCGACCACCCGGGCTTCGTCCGCCCGTTCATCGACGGCGTCCGCGACGGCATGGCCCGCGCGATCGCCGAGAACGAGGGCCTCGACGTCGCGACCGAGCTGCAGGTGCTCTTCTCGACGCACTCCATCCCCTCGACCGACGCCGCCCGCTCGGGCCCCGACTACCGCGGGTTCGACGAGCACGGCGCGTACGAGGCGCAGCACCTGGCCGTCGGCGAGGTCGTGCTCGACCAGGCCTGGGCCGAGCTCCTCGAGCAGCCCGAGCACGCCCACCTGCAGGGCACGTCGAAGCCCGCCTGGAAGCTCGTCTACCAGTCGCGCTCCGGCCCCCCGACGCAGCCGTGGCTCGAGCCCGACATCAACGACTACATGAACGAGGACCTCAAGGGCGGCCCGACGCGTGCCGTGCTGATCGTCCCGCTCGGCTTCGTCAGCGACCACATGGAGGTCATGTGGGACCTCGACGAGGAAGCCACCGAGACCGCCGGTGAGCTCGGCTTCTGGTCGCTCCGCACGCAGACCCCCGGCATCGACCCGGCCTACGTGTCCGGTCTCGTCGACCTGGTGCTCGAGCGGGTCAACGGCACGCCGAAGGCCGAGCGTCCGCACATGACCGACATCGGCCCCTGGTACGACGTGTGCCGTCCGGGGTGCTGCGAGAACGTGCGAGCGGGGTTCAAGCCCGCCGCCGCGGGCGTCGCTCCGTGACCGACACGACCGTGAACGACCCCAGCGCCACAGCGCCCGACGGCCCGACCCCGATCCGGCTCGGCACCCGTGCCAGCCGGCTCGCGGTCGCGCAGTCGCAGGACGTCGCCGACCGCCTGGCGAAGGCGGCCGGTCGCCCCGTCGAGCTCGTCACCGTCACGAGCGAGGGCGACACGAACCGTGCCTCCCTGGCGTCGCTCGGCGGCACCGGTGTCTTCGCCAGCGCCCTGCGTGAAGCCCTGGTCGCCGGCGAGGTCGACGTCCTCGTGCACTCGCTCAAGGACCTGCCGACCGCGCCGTACCCGGGCCTGACGATCGGTGCCGTGCCGAAGCGTGCGGACGCCCGTGACGTCCTCGTCGGCCGGAACGGCGCCACCGTCGACACCCTCCCCGAGGGCGCGAAGGTCGGCACCGGTTCGCCCCGTCGTGCCGCGCAGCTCCGTGCGCAGCGCCCCGACCTCGACGTGGTCGACATCCGCGGCAACATCGACACCCGCCTCGGCCGGGTGGACGACGACCTCGACGCCGTGGTGCTCGCCGCCGCGGGCCTCGGCCGCATCGACCGCCTGTCGGCCGCCACGGAACTGCTCGACCTCGGCTTCTGGCCGAGTGCTCCCGGACAGGGTGCGCTCGCGGTGGAGATCCGCTCGGACGAGACCGACCGTGGGCTGCTCGCCGCACTCCGCAAGATCGAGCACGCCCCCACCCGCCTGACGGTGACGGCCGAGCGCGAGGTCCTCGCCAAGCTCGAGGCCGGCTGCTCCGCCCCGATCGGCGCGACGGCCGTCGTGGACGCCGAGCTGCTGCTCGTGTCCGCGACCGTCTACCGCCCCGACGGCACCGAGTACCGCACCGCGTCGCACGCGGCCGTACTCGACGGTTCGGCGCAGGACCGCCTCGACGAGGCACTCGCGGTCGGTGGCCGGGTGGCGACCGAGCTGCTCGAGAACGGCGCTGCCGACCTTGCCGACCTGGCGACCACCGTCGCCGAGGACACCACGGACGGGCCGTACACCGCGGGCCCCGGCCTCGCGACGCCGGCCGAGTAGGCGGTCACCACGGAACCCTCCACCACCGCGACGGACGAGGCGCGACCCCCGGTCGTCCTCGTCCCGCGTGGCGGTGCGTGGGGGGACCGGGTCGCCGAAGCGGCGCGGGCACGAGGGCTCGCCCCCGTCGTCGTCCCCCTCATCACGGACGCTCCGCCGTCCGACCCCGCCGCGCTCGATGCTGCGGTCCGCCGCCTGGTCGCCTCCGGAGCGGCCGGGAGGCCCGGATCACCGGATACCGTCGGTGACCGGACCCCTGTGGCTGGTTACGCATGGGTGGTGGTGACCAGTGCGACGGCCGTGACGGTCCTGTCGGAACGCATGGCGGGCCTCCCGGCCGGGGTGCGCGTCGCCGCGGTCGGCGAGCCGACCGCCCGTGCCGCGCGCGCTGCCGGCTGGGTCGTCGACCTGGTGCCGGACGAGACGTCCGCAGCCGGCCTGGTGCAGGAGTTGCCGGACACCGACGGCACCGTGCTGTTCCCCCGCTCCGAGATCGCGGCACCCACGCTCGTCGACGGCCTCCGTGCCCGCGGCATCGACGTGGACGACGTGGTCGCGTACCGTACCGTGGGGACCGGCGACGAGCCGATCACCCTCGAGACGGCGCCCGCTGCGGTGCTCGTGACGAGCGGCAGCGTCGCCCGCGAGATCGCCCGCCGGATGACCCCGCTCGACCCCCGCACCATCGTGGCCTGCATCGGCCCCGGGACCGCGACCGACGCCCGTGCGGCCGGACTCCCCGTGCACGCGGTCGGACGCACCCGGTCCGCAGAAGCCCTGCTCGACGCCGTCGTCGAGGCACTGAACCCAACCACCCCCCACCAGGAAGGTCACCCGTGACTGGACGCTTCCCCCAGGTCCGCCCCCGTCGGCTCCGCGCCACCCCCGCGATGCGACGACTCGTGGCCGAGACCCGGCTCCACCCCGCCGAGCTCGTGCTGCCGATGTTCATCCGCGAAGGCGCGACCGACGCCGTCGACATCTCGAGCATGCCGGGTGTGCAGCAGCACTCCCTCGACTCGTTCCGCCGCGCGCTGGTCGACGCCGCGTCGGTCGGTGTGGGTGGCGTGAACCTGTTCGGCGTGCCGACCACGAAGGACGCCACCGGCTCCGGTGCGACCGACCCGGACGGGATCCTCAACGTGGCGATCCGCGTCGCTCGGCAGGAGGTGGGGGATGCCCTCGTGGTGCAGTCCGACCTGTGCCTCGACGAGTTCACCGACCACGGACACTGCGGTGTGCTCGCCGCCGACGGCTCCGTCGACAACGACGCCACCCTGCTGCGCTACCGCGACATGGCGGTCGCACAGGCCGAAGCCGGTGCCGAGCTGGTCTGCATGAGCGGCATGATGGACGGCCAGATCGCCGCCGCACGTGACGCCCTCGACGGCGCCGGGCACAGCGGCACCGCGCTGCTCGCCTACGCCGCCAAGTACGCCTCGGCGTTCTACGGTCCCTTCCGCGAGGCCGTGTCGTCGTCACTCGTCGGCGACCGCCGGACGTACCAGATCGACGCCGCGAACGGTCGGCAGGGGCTCCGCGAGGTCGAGCTCGACGTCGACGAGGGCGCCGACATCGTGATGGTGAAGCCGGCGATGAGCTACCTCGACGTGCTCGCCGAGACCGCTGCGACCTCGCCTGTGCCGGTCTGGGCGTACCAGATCTCCGGCGAGTACGCGATGATCACCGCAGCAGCGCAGAACGGGTGGATCGACCGCGACGCCGCCGCGATGGAGTCGCTCGTCGGCATCAAGCGCGCCGGTGCCGACGCGATCCTGACCTACTTCGCCGTCGACATCGCGCGGAAGCTCAACGAGGAAGCGGGCCTCCGCACCTCGGGCAGCACCGCGGACATCGCCGGCATCGCCTCGACCGGGAAGGCCCCCGAATGACCACGAACGACCAGCTCTTCGGCCGTGCCAAGAACGCGATCCCGGGTGGCGTGAACTCCCCGGTCCGCGCCTACGGGTCGGTCGGCGGCACCCCGAGGTTCCTCGTGTCCGCGAAGGGCGCCTACGTCACCGACGCCGAGGGTCGCGAGTACGTCGACCTCGTCGCGTCGTGGGGTCCCGCGATCCTCGGGCACGCCCACCCCGGCACGGTCGAGGCCGTGCAGCAGGCCGCCGCGCGCGGACTGTCGTTCGGGGCGTCGACCCCGGGGGAGACCGAGCTGGCCGAACTCGTGAAGCAGCGGGTGTCGGTGGACGGCGACGGTCCCATCGAGAAGCTCCGCATGGTGTCGACCGGCACCGAGGCCACGATGACCGCGATCCGGCTGGCCCGTGGCTACACCGGTCGCGACCTGCTCGTGAAGTTCGCCGGCCACTACCACGGGCACTCGGACTCCCTGCTGGCCGAGGCCGGCTCGGGCGTCGCGACCCTCGCCATGCCGGGCAGTGCGGGCATCACCGCCGAGACCGCCGCGCAGACCCTCGTGCTGCCGTACAACGACCTCGACGCCGTCCGCCGGGCCTTCGACGAGCACTCCGAGCGCATCGCCGCAGTCATCGTCGAGTCGGCCGCCGCGAACATGGGCGTCCTGGCACCGGAGCGCGGCTTCAACCGTGCACTGGCGCAGATCACCCGCTCGCACGGGGCGCTGCTCATCGTCGACGAGGTCCTGACCGGGTTCCGCGTCGGTGCTGCCGGCTGGTGGGGCCTCGAGGCGTCCAAGGTCGTGCCGGACGGCGCCGGGTGGAAGCCCGACCTCATCACGTTCGGCAAGGTCATCGGCGGTGGCATGCCCCTCGCCGCACTCGGTGGACGGCGCGAGGTCATGGACTTCCTCGCCCCGCTCGGGCCGGTGTACCAGGCGGGCACCCTGTCGGGGAACCCGTTGGCCGTCGCCGCCGGCATCGCCACGCTGCGGGCCGCGACGCCGTCCGTGTACGAGTCGCTCAACCGCACCGCTGCGGTCATCTCCGCGGCCACGTCGGAGGCCCTGTCGGCCGAGGGCGTCGCCCACACCGTGCAGCGCGCCGGCAACCTGTTCTCGTTCGCGTTCACCGAGCAGGCACCGCGGAACTACGACGACGTGCGGGCGCAGGACGTGTTCCGCTACGCGCCGTTCTTCCACGCGATGCTCGACGCCGGGGTGACCCTGCCGCCGAGCGTCTTCGAGGCGTGGTTCGTCACGGCCGCGCACGACGACCGCGCCGTCGGACGGATCCTCGACGCCCTGCCCGCGGCCGCGAAGGCTGCTGCCGCCGCGACCGCGTGACGGGCGCGGAGGCGCAGTAGCCGCCGCGCCCGCGTGACGGGCGTCGGGGCTCAGGAGCAGTCGGCCTTCGTGAAGGTCGTGTCGACGGTCTTCGACGAGCCCTCGAACTTGTACGTGTACCGCATGTCGACGTCCTCGTCGAGGAGCTTCTTCGTCTCGCTGTTCGAGCAGAGGTTCGGCCCGACGGCGTCGCGGATGGCCCCCTCGGTGATCGAGGCCGGATCGACGTTCGACGACACCGTGTAGTCGTAGTGGATCGCGGCGCCCTCGGCCTCGATCCCGGTCCACGTCGTGACGGAGTCGACCTGCTTGGGCAGGTCGCTCTGCTCGCGGATCTGCTCGACGGCCTTCGAGACCTTCTCTTCCGTGGAATCGCTGAAGGCCGCGTTGAGGCCCTGGCGGACGAGGAAGGCCACCACCACGGCCACGACGACGCCGAGCACCGAGATCAGGACGCGCTTGCCGCGGGACGACGACGACGTGGGCGGGGGTGCGTAGGGTGCGGCTCCGGCCGGGGCCTGGTAGGGCTGGCCGGCGGGCTGCTGCTGCTGCGCGTAGGGCTGGCCGGCGGGCTGCTGCGGGTACTGCTGGCCGTTCGGCTGGCCGGCGTTGGGCTGCCCGTCGTTCGGCTGCGGCTCGGACCCCGGGTAGGGCGGCGGCGTGTTCGTCATGGTTCCCCCTGGTGACGGTCCGCGGCGTGACACCGTGGTGCGGTGCCGGGTCCCTCCCCGACACGGGCCGCGGACACTGAACGGCCATTCAAGCACGCGTCAGGCGGATCGGCGTGCCGCCCAGCGCCCTTCCGACCGCAGGATCGCGAGCGGGAAGTCGAACGCGTGCGACACCGCCGACGACGTGATGACCTCGTCCGAGGTGCCCTGGGCCACGACGGCACCGTCGCGGAGCAGCATCGCGTGCGACGTCGAGGCCGGCAGGTCCTCCAGGTGGTGGGTCACCATGACGCTGCCCAGCTCGGGGTGCCGGTGCCGCAGCGCGTCGACGGTCTCGAGCAGGTGCTCCCGAGCGGCGACGTCGAGGCCGGTCGCCGGCTCGTCGAGCAGCAGCAGCTGGGGTTCGGACATCAGGGCACGGGCGATGAGGGCGCGTCCCCGCTCACCCTGCGACAGCACCGGCCAGCGGGCGTCCCGTCGAGCGGTGAGTCCGACGTCGGCGATGTGCTGCTCGGCCAGCGCGACCTGCTCGGCCGAAGGCTCCCACCGCATCATGAGGTCCGTCGTGCCGGTCAGCCCGGTCAGGACCGTCTCGAGCACCGTGAGCGGCGAGAGCATCCGGTGCCGGGGGTCGACGTGGCCGATGTGCTCCCGGAGTTCGCGGACGTCGACGCGTCCGAGCCGGCGACCGAGGACCTCGACCGTGCCGGCGGTGGGGTGTCCGGTCGCGCCGAGGACGGCCAGCAGCGTCGACTTGCCGGCGCCGTTCGGTCCGAGCAACGCCCAGTGCTCCCCGCGCCGGACGGTCAGGTCGACGTCGTGCAGCAGGTCGCGGCCGGAGCGCGTGACGCGGACCCCGGTGGCGTGGATCAGGACGTCGTCGTGCGGGTCGGTCATGACCCCATCGTGCCCCACCGGGCCGTGACGTCGTCCACGTGCGCCCGTGCGACGTCGACGAAGAGCTCGGCGGCCGTCCGGGCGGCCACCGGTTCGCCGCTGCCCGCAGCTGCGTCGAGGGCGGACCAGAGCGCTCCGGCGTCCCACTGCCGGAACGCGGGGGCCTCGGGCAGCGCGTACACGAGCCGGCCGATCGCGAGGCGAAGGGCGCCTCGTTCCCACCGGTTGCCCGAGTGCTCGGCGAAGAACCGGCTCACGGCGAAGGCGCTGTCCGTGTAGCGGTGGTCACGGACCTCGCCGTCGGTGCGGGCACGCTCGACGAGGTCGTGGAAGTCCTCGAGCGCGTCACCGTCGAGCGCCGGGAGCAGACGACGAGCAGCTGCCGTGAACAGTCCCCCGAGCAACTCCATCGCGTCCCGCCAGGCGGTGAGCGACGGCTCGGCGATCCGCACCAGCCCGTGGTCGTCCTCGACCAGGGCGAGGTCGGCGAGGCTCCTCAAGGCGTCGGTGACCTCGGCCGGAGGCGAGCCGGTCCGCGCGACCAGGCTCGGGAACGCGTGCGTCGAGCCGACGGGGAGTGCACCGGTGCGGATGTCCCGCAGGAGCGACCGCTCCGTCGTCGACCGACGGTGCCGGGAGGTGGACACGGCGAGGCCGGAGGGCCGCGGGATCCCGGCGTTGCGGCGTTGCACCTCGAAGAGTGCGGACAGCTCGTCGACGGCCGTGTCCACGGCGTCGGGCCCGCGGTCTTCGGCGACACGTTCGACCGCGGCCAGCCAGGCGTCGAGCTGCGGGACGGTCCAGGGTTGGTTCGGGAACCTCGCCCACCGGAGCCGTTCGAACGCCTGGACGCCCAACGATCGAACGAGGCCGTTCGGGCAGTGCTCGAACCAGAACTGGGCCGTGGTCGCGAACGCCGCGCGGTACTCGGGCTGCCGGAGCGCCGCGAGCGACCGTGTGCTGGCGACGGCGGCGTCCAGACGCCGCACGAGGTCGTCCGACAGCACCGGCAGCGTCGCCCGCATCGCCGGGCCCATCAGGGCGACCCAGAGGTCGTAGCCGTCCGCGATGTCCTGGTCGGAGAGCCCGTCGTACTCCCAGGACCCGTCGTTCCGGATCGTGAACAGTCCGAGGTCCTGCAGGCGGGCCGCCGCGGCGCGCAGCCGTGCTCGGGGTACCCCCTGTGTGGCGGCGAGGTGGTCGACGTCGACGACGACGGCGTCCCCTGGACCGGATCGGACGTGGGCGAGCAGGGCAGCGTAGGCGTCGTCGTTCACCGACGCCCACGGGTCACTCCACTCGCCGGCGACCACGGGTCAGCCGCGGTCGGCGCGGACCGCCTCGATGTGCTGTTCGAAGTTGCGAGTGAGGGCGCGGCCGGCCTCGGCAGCGCCTTCGCCGTCGCGCTCGCTGAGTGCTTCGCGCAGGATCGAGAAGAACGCCTCGGACCCGTACTGCTCGAACGCCGGCGTGGGGTTGAGCGTGAAGCGGACCCGCTCCATGGCACCGACCGCAGCGTTCTGCACCAGGGGGTTGCCGGAGTGCTCGACCGCGAACTCGATGATCTCGTTGAGGGCGCCGCTGAAGCCGTAGTCCCGCACCTTGCGCATGCGGTCGGCCTTGTCGAGCAGAACGGTGAGGGCTTCGACGTCCTCGTCGCTGTACTCGGGGACACCCCAGCGCAGGCTGAGCTCGAAGAACCCGGCGGTCGCGCGGGTCGCGGTGACCCAGTCCTCGAAGGTCGGGGTGGCGACGCGGGTGTACCGGTTCGCCTCCATCTCGACCAGGCCGATGTCGACGAGCTTCGCGATCGCCTCGCGGATCGGGGTGCGACTCACACCCAGCCACTGGACCAGCTCGTCGTCGTTCAGGCGCTCGCCGTGCTGCAGTGTGCCGTCGCGGAGGGCCGCGAGCATCTTGTCGTACACGACGTCGCGCAGGAGCTTCCGGGGAGAGCTCTCCACGGTGGACTTGGGGACCGGCATGTCATCTCCTCGAGGACGAAATCGACACTCGAAATCCTAGCGTGCCAATATGCAAACGTTTGCTAAATGAATCGCCCGGAAAGCACGCCGGATCAGCCCGTGACGGCGACGACCGTCCGTCCGTGCACCCGTCCCGCGACGACCTCGGCCCCCACCGCGATGGCCTGCTCGGGCGTCACCGTGCGGGTGACGTCCGCCAGGAGCGCCGCGTCGAGGTCGGTCGCCAGTCGGTCCCACGCCCGACGACGGAGCTCCAGCGGGGCGTCGACGGAGTTGATCCCGAGCAGCGACACCGACCGCAGGATGAACGGCAGCACGGTCGTCGGCAGTGCGGAGTCCTGCGCCAGCCCGCACGCTGTCACGGCACCACCCCACCGGGTCGAGGCCAGGACGTTCGCCAGCGTGGCCCCGCCGACGCTGTCCACCGCTCCGGCCCAGGTGGCGCGCTGCACCGGCTTGCCCGGCTCGGACAGGGTGCCGCGGTCGATCACCTCGGTCGCCCCGAGCCGGCGGAGGGAGTCCGTGTTTGCCGCGCGACCGGTCGACGCCGTGACCCGGTACCCGCGGGCCGCCAGCAGTGCGATCGCCACGGTGCCGACCCCGCCGGACGCCCCGGTCACCAGCACCGACCCGTCATCCGGCGCGACGAAGCGCTCCAACGCCAGCACACTGAGCATCGCCGTGAACCCCGCGGTGCCGATGGCCGCCGCGAACGAGTCGTCGATCGCCTCGGGCAGCACGACGAGCGACCCGGACGGCACCACGGCCTGCGTTGCCCAGCCCCCGTGCCGGGTCTCACCCAGGCCGGCGCCGTTCAGCACCACCCGGTCACCGATCGCGACCTCGTGCACCCCCGGTCCGAGGCCCGACACCGTGCCGACGACGTCGATCCCCGGCACCAGTGGGTCGAGCCGGGCGACACCGGGATTCCGCGCGAGGGCCAGGCCGTCCTTGTAGTTGACGCTCGAGTACGTGACGTCGACGAGGGCCTCGCCCTCGGCCGGATCCGGCAGGTCGACATCGGTGACGGTGGGCGGGGCGGCACTGGACACGAGGACGGCGCGGGTCATGCGCCGGACGCTACCCCGGGCCTCCCGGCCTTCGGTCCGTTCTTTCCCAGAACGCGCGCGATGCCTGGTGGATTCGGGCGTACTGGGTCAGAACAACCGACCAGGTATGCCCGATCTGACCAGGTACGCCCGATTCGACCGGGCGCAGAGTCGGCGGACCCGTCGGGCTGCCCGTTCTTTCCCAGAACGCGCGCGGTGGCTGGTGGATTCGGGCGTACCGGGTCCGAAGAACCGACGAGGTATGCCCGATTCGACCAGGTACGCCCGATCTAACCCGACGCAGACTCGGCGGGCTCGTCGGCGTGCCCGTTCTTTCCCAGAACGCGTGCGATGCCTGGTGGATTCGGGCGTACTGGGTCAGAACAACCGACCAGGTATGCCCGATTCGACGAGGGACGCCCGAAACAGCCCACCCGCCCCAGCCCAGCCCAGCCCAGCCC
>NZ_QKTE01000028.1:0-41469 GCF_003234735.1 Curtobacterium sp. MCLR17_040
TCAGATGTGTATAAGAGACAGGGGTGGGACGGATCGGGACGGGGACGGGGATCAGTCGGTCTGCGCTTCCCACACGAACGTGGTGCCGGCCTCGGACGACTGCACCTTGTTGGGCGCTCCCTCGCTCAGGTCGTAGCTGAAGCGGTAGGTCGTGCTCGCCGTGCCCGTCGTGGGCTTCCACGCGTCGACGCCGGTGCCGAAGGAGTCGGACGCCATGAGGTCGGCGAGCGTCCCGTCGTGCACGGTCGTCCCCGTGGTGAAGGTGCTGCAGTCCCCGGCGGTACCCAGGGCGCCGCGCTCGACCTTCATGCCGACGTACTGCGCCAGTTCGTCGGCGTCGGCTGCGTCTGCGGCGTAGAGCTTCACGGTCGAGGCGTTGGTGGTGTTCGCCGTCACCGTGATGCAGTTCGAGCCGGCGGACCCCGGCACCAGGTCGTCGACGTCGAACAGCGCGACGCCCTGGTCGTCGTCGGTGAGGGAGACGGCACCGGTGCGCCAGCTGTTCGCGGCGTTGTCGGTGCTGCTCGAGAAGGCGGCGTACGAGGCCGTGGCGATGAGTGCGCCGCTGGCGACGACGGCGAGGGGGAAGGCGATCCAGGCGGCGGTGCGGCCGTGGCGGGAGGTGATGTGCATGGCTGTCCTGTCGGTCGGTTCACCCGGCGGGTGATATGACAGCAGCGTATATGAATATCAGTTGTTATGGAACCCCGTCGCAACACGACCGACGGCCCGGGTAGGTTGGCCGACATGACCCTCTCCGTCGAGTCGACCACCACCTGGTCCGACACGGACGTCGCCGACGTCGCCGCCCTCGTCCGCCTGCTCGGTCACGACGTCGACGATGCGTCGATGCGCGCCCGCCTCGACCGGCTCACCCCCGAAGCCGGGCACCGCACCTGGGTGGTCCGTGGTGACGACGGCCGGGTCGTCGCGGTCGCCGGCGCGCAGGTCACGTGGGCGTACGCCAGCGACGAGCCGACGGCGCAGCTGCTGCTGCTGGTCGTCGACGACACGGCCAGGAGGCTCGGCACCGGTTCGGCGCTCATCGGCACGTTCGAAGCATGGGCGGTCGAGCAGGGCGCGCGTCGCCTCAGCGCCGTCAGCGCGGCCGCGACGGACAGCGCGCACCGGTTCTACCAGAAGCGCGGGTACCACGACGCCGGGGTGCGGTACACGAAGATCGCGTAGCGCCACCTTCCTGGCGAACGTCGAAGCGCCCCGTGCAGGAGTCCCTCGGACTCCCGCACGGGGCGCTTCCCCGTGACTAGGCCGACGCGCTCAGCGCCGTGTCGATGACGTCGGCGGCCTCCTGCGCGGAGCGCTTCGAGGACCCCGTGGCCGGTGCGGCACTCGCCGAGCGGGCCGCGACGGACAACGGGCGACCGCCCAGGTGCGGCGACAGGTTCATGCAGACGAACGGCCAGGCGCCCTGGTTCTCCGGCTCCTCCTGCGCCCACACGACGTCGGCGTCCGGGTAGCCCGCCAGGACCTCGAGGATGCGGTCGAGGGGGAGCGGGGCGAGCTGCTCGAGGCGGACGAGTGCGACGTCGGTGATGCCGCGCTTGTCGACCTCGGCACGCAGGTCGTGGTGCACCTTGCCGGAGTGCAGCACCACGCGACGCACGGCGCCCTTGTCGGTGATCCGCGCGTCGTCCAGCACGGGCTCGAACGTGCCCGTCGTGAAGTCCTCGACCGTGCTCGTCGCCTGGCGGAGCCGGAGCATCGCCTTCGGGGAGAACACGACGAGCGGCTTCTGCGGACGGGCCCAGGCCTGCCGGCGGAGCAGGTGGAAGTACGACGCCGGAGTCGACGGGCGCGCGACGATCATGTTGTCCTCGGCGCACAGCTGCAGGTAACGCTCGATGCGTGCCGACGAGTGGTCCGGCCCCTGGCCCTCGTACCCGTGCGGCAGCAGCAGGACGAGGCCGGAGCGCTGTCCCCACTTCTGCTCGGCGGACGAGATGAACTCGTCGATGACGATCTGGGCGCCGTTCGCGAAGTCGCCGAACTGCGCCTCCCAGAGCACGAGGGACTCGGGGCGCTCCACCGAGTAGCCGTACTCGAAGGCCATCGCCGCGTACTCGCTCAGCAGCGAGTCGTACACGTAGAACCGGGCCTGGTCCTCGGTGAGGTTCGACAGCGGCAGCCATTCCTGGCCGTTCACCCGGTCGTGGAACACCGACTGGCGCTGGACGAAGGTGCCGCGTCGGGCGTCCTGTCCGGCGAGGCGGACGGGCTTCCCCTCGACCAGGATCGACCCGATCGCCATGAGCTCGGCCATCGCCCAGTCGATGCCGCCGTTGCGCGTCATCTCGGTGCGCTTGGTCAGCAGCTGCTGCAGCTTCGGGTGGATCGAGAACCCGGCGGGCGGGTTGCTGTGCGCGTCGCCGATCGCCCGGACGAGTTCTTCGGACACGGCGGTCTCGTGCACCTCGACCTCGGAGTCGTCGCGCTGCGCGGCCGGGCGTTCGAGCCCCTGCACCGCACCGTCGTCGTCGACCTCGATGACCGGGATGGTGCCGGTCTGTGCCTCGTGCGTCTCGGCGAAGGCGCGTTCCAGGCGGTCCTGGAAGTCGCGGTGCGCCTCGTCGTACTCCTCTTGCGTGATGTCACCGCGGCCGACGAGGGCCTCGGTGTACAGCGTGCGGACGGAGCGCTTCGCCTCGATGAGGTTGTACATCAGCGGCTGCGTCATCGAGGGGTCGTCGCCCTCGTTGTGCCCACGGCGGCGGTAGCAGATCAGGTCGATCACGACGTCGCGGTGGAACTCCTCGCGGTACGCGAAGGCGAGTTCGGCGACGCGGGCGACGGCCTCGGGGTCGTCGCCGTTCACGTGGAAGATCGGTGCCTGGATCGTCTTCGCGACGTCGGTGGAGTACACCGAGCTGCGCGCCGACTCGGGCGGGGTGGTGAACCCGACCTGGTTGTTGATGACGAGGTGGACCGTGCCGCCGGTGCGGTAGCCGCGGAGCTGCGACATCTGCAGCGTCTCGACGACCACGCCCTGGCCGGCCATCGCCGCGTCGCCGTGCACGAGCACGGGGAGCACACCGAAGCTGCCGGGGGCTTCGCGGTCCTGCTTGGCGCGGACGATGCCCTCGAGCACGCCGTCGACGGCTTCGAGGTGGGACGGGTTCGCGGCGATCGTCACCGGGATGCTCGAGCCGTCGGACGTGCGGAACACGCCCTCGGTGCCGACGTGGTACTTCACGTCGCCGGAGCCCTGACCGGACACCGTGCCCGGCAGCGAGGACCCCTCGAACTCACGGAAGATCTGCCCGTAGGTCTTGCCGGCGATGTTCGTCAGGACGTTCAGGCGGCCACGGTGGGCCATGCCGATCGCGACCTCGGCCAGTCCGGCTCCGGCGGCGTGCTGGATCAGGGTGTCGAGGAAGGCGATGGTGGACTCGCCGCCCTCGAGCGAGAAGCGCTTCTGGCCGACGTACTTGGTCTGCAGGAAGGTCTCGAACGCCTCGGCCTCGTTGAGCTTGCCGAGGACGCGGAGCTGCTCGTCCTTCGACGGCTTCGAGTACGGCACCTCGATGCGCTCCTGCACCCAGCGACGCTGTTCCGGGTCCTGGATGTGCATGTACTCGATGCCGACCGTGCGGCAGTAGGCGTCGCGCAGGATCCCGAGGACGTCGCGGAGCGGAGCCGAGGTGGTGCCGGCGAGCCCACCGGTGACGAACTCGCGGTCGAGGTCCCAGAAGGTCAGCCCGTGGCTCTCGATCTCGAGGTCGGGGTGCGTGCGCTGGCGGTACTCGAGCGGGTCGATGTCGGCCATCAGGTGCCCACGGACGCGGAAGCTGTTGATGAGCTCCTGCACGCGCGCGGTCTTGTTCACCCGGTGCGCCAGGTCGACGTTGATGTCGTTCGCCCACTGGATCGGCTTGTAGGGGATCCGGAGTGCGGCGAAGATGCCGTCGTAGAAGCCGTGCTCGCCGATGAGGCGCTCGTGCACGTGCTTGAGGTACTCGCCCGAACCGGCGCCCTGGATGACGCGGTGGTCGTAGGTGCTCGTCAGGGTGATGGTCTTGCCGATGCCGAGCTCGACCAGGGTCTTCGACGCCGAGCCCTGGAACTGCGCCGGGTACTCGAGGGCGCCGGCGCCGATGATCGAGCCCTGCCCCTTCGTCAGACGGGGGACCGAGTGCACGGTGCCGATGCCGCCCGGGTTGGTGAGCGAGATCGTCGTGCTCTGGAAGTCCGCCGGGGTGAGCTTGTTGTCACGGGCACGCTTGACGAGGTCTTCGTAAGCGGAGAGGAACTGACCGAACGTCAGGGTCTCCGCGCGCTTGATGCTCGGCACCAGGAGCGAGCGGGTGCCGTCCTTCTTCGGGACGTCGATCGCGATGCCGAGGTTCACGTGCGCCGGGGCGACGACGAACGGCTTGCCGTCGCGCTCCTCGTAGTAGACGTTCTGGCTCGGGAAGTCCTTGAGCGCCTGCACCATCGCCCACCCGATCAGGTGCGTGAAGGAGATCTTGCCGCCGCGGGCGCGTCGCAGGTGGTTGTTGATGACGATCCGGTTGTCGATCATCAGCTTCGCCGGGATCGTCCGGACGCTCGTGGCGGTCGGGACGGTCAGCGAGGCGTCCATGTTCGACGCCAGCGTCTTGGCCATGCCCCGCAGCGGGGTCGCCACGTCCTCGTGGGTCTCCTCGTGGTCGTCGGCGGCGTCGTTCGCCTCGGCCGGGATCGGCTGCGGTGCCGGCTGACGCGAGGTGGTCTTCGCCTGGATCGGGCCCGACTTCGCCTCGCCCGGGGTGTCCCCGGTGGCCGGCTGCTGCGTCGACGACTGCTGCTGGGCGGATGCCTGCTGGGCCGGTGCCTGCTGTGCCGGCGCCTGCTGCGCGGGGGAGCCCGCCGGAGCCGGAGCGTCACCGACCTGCGTGCGGTGGTAGCTCTCGAGGACCGGCCACCAGGACTTGTCGACCGACTCCTTGTCCGCGACGAACTGCTCGTAGAGCTCGTCGACGAGCCACTCGTTCGCCCCGAATTCGCCCGCGGTCTCGTCCGTTCCGGTCAGATGGCTCGACACAGCCGATCGCCCACTCTCCGTCGATAGATGCTCGTGTGTGTCGTGCGGAGCAACCCTGCGCCGCACAGGTGCCAAGCCTAGCCGCTCCGACATGTCCGTTCCGTGTCAGCCGCGGCGCGAGTCGGCAGCCCCCGGAGCACCCGGTCGGGGCCGTGACGGGAGCCGTACAGTGGAGCGCATGAGGTTCTACGAGACGCGGCCGACGCACGACCTGACCTACTCCGACGTCTTCCTCGTCCCGAGCCGTTCCGGCGTGACGAGCCGCTTCGACGTCGACCTCGCGGCGAACGACGGCAGCGGTGCCACGATCCCGATCGTCAGCGCCAACATGAACTCCGTCACCGGCCCCCGGCTCGCCGCCACCCTGGCCCGCCGCGGTGGTCTGGGCGTGCTGCCGCAGGACATGCACCTGCAGGACCTCGACGCCGCGATCCGCTGGGTGAAGGACCAGCCGGTCGACTTCGACACCGCCTACGACATGGGTGCGCAGACCACCGTCGCCGAGGCCCTCGAGCAGCTCCTGCCGGTGGCCGGCCGTGGTGTGGTCGTCCGCGACGCCGACGGCGAGTACCTGGGCTGTGTGCCCGCGACCCGCCTCGGCACCGCCGGCCCCGACGCCGTCCTCGGCGACCTGCTGCACGGTGCCTCGACCGCGATCGACGCCGAGGACGCCGGCACGCCCCGCCACGTCTACGACGTGCTCGCGGCCGCCGAGGTCGACTTCGCGCCGGTGATGCGGCACGGCCGGGTCGTCGGGACCACGAGCCAGACGAGCGCGATCCGCTCCGACATCTACACGCCCGCCGTCGACGGTTCCGGCCGGCTCCGGGTCGCCGCCGCCCTCGGCATCAACGGCGACGTCGCCGCCAAGGCCAAGGCGCTGGCGGCCGCGGGCGTGGACGTCCTGGTCCTCGACACCGCGCACGGCCACCAGGACGGCATGCTCCGCGCACTCCGCACGGTCGCGTCGCTGCAGCTCGGCATCCCGCTCGTCGCCGGCAACGTCGTCACGGCCGACGCCGTCGCACACCTGGTGGGGGCCGGAGCGGACATCATCAAGGTCGGCGTCGGCCCTGGTGCCATGTGCACCACCCGCATGATGACGGCCGTCGGTCGTCCGCAGTTCTCCGCCGTGCTCGAGACCGCCGCGGCGGCCCGCTCGCTGGGCGCACACGTCTGGGCGGACGGCGGGGTGCGCTACCCGCGCGACGTCGCCCTCGCGCTGGCAGCCGGGGCGTCCGCCGTCATGATCGGCTCGTGGTTCGCCGGCACGCTCGAGGCCCCCGGTGTCCTGCGCCGCGACGCCGCGGGCAAGGCGTACAAGGAGAGCTGGGGCATGGCCTCGGCCAAGGCCGTGCGTGAGCGGTTCGAGCGGCTCGACCCGTACGAGCGGGCCCGCAAGGCGCTCTTCGCCGAGGGGATCTCGTCGTCCACGATCTACCTCGACCCGGAGCGCCCGAGCGTCGAGGACCTGCTCGACATGATCACCACCGGCGTCCGTAGCTCCGCGACCTACGCGGGCGCGTCGTCCCTCGCCGAGTTCTCCGAGCGTGCGCTGGTCGGCATCCAGTCCGCCGCCGGGTACGAGGAGGGCAAGCCCCTGCCCGTCAGCTGGTAGCGCGGCCGGGGCGCGCGTCGCCCTGGTCGCGACCACGGACGGACGGGAGGCGCGGTGCCAGCTGGCACCGCGCCTCCCGTCCGTCCTTCCGCTGCGTCTACCGGCGTCGGGTCGCGTCCTCGACCTCGCCCACCAGTTCTTCGAGGATGTCCTCGAGGAACAGCACGCCGATCGTGCGGCCGTCCGCGTCGAAGGCGCGGGCCACGTGGCGCCCGGCGGCCCGCATGGTCGCGAGCGCGTCCTCGAGGTCCATCTCGGTGTAGAGCGAGATGAGCTGGCGGATGCGCTTCGGCGGCACTGGGTCGTCGAACTCGTCCGGTCGCAGGTCGATGACGTCCTTCACGTGCACGTAGCCGGTGGGGGAGCCGTCCTCGCCGACGAGCACGTAGCGGGAGAACCCGCGCTGCGCCACGGCGTGCTCGACGTCGGCCGGGGTGGCGTCGTCGGGCAGGGTGACGAGTTCGGCCATCGGCACGGCGACGTCACGGACCTTCTTCTCGGTGAACTCGAACGCCAGGGCGAGCTTGCCGTCGTCGGTCAGGGTGCCCTCGCGGCGGGACTGCTCCACGATGGTCTGCACCTCCTCCACCGTGAAGGCGCTCACCGCTTCGTCCTTGGGCTCGACGCGGAACAGCCGCAGCACGGCGTTCGCGACCTCGTTCAGGCCGACGATGACCCAGTGCAGGCCGTGACCGATGTACCAGAGCGTCGGCACGAGCAGCAGCGCGGCGCGGTCCGGCATCGAGAACGAGATGTTCTTCGGCACCATCTCGCCGAACACCACGTGCAGGAACGACACGAGCAGCAGCGTGAACACGAAGGCCACGGTGCCGATCACCTCGGCGCTCCAGCCGGTCAGGTGCAGCGGGACCTCGAGCAGGTGGTGGATCGCCGGCTCGGACACGTTGAGGATGAGCAGCGAGCAGACCGTGATGCCGAGCTGGGTCGTCGCGAGCATGCGGGTGGCGTGCTCCATGGCCCACAGGGTCATCTGCGCGGCCTTCGAGCCCTCCTCCGCGCGGGGTTCGATCTGCGAACGGCGTGCGGAGATGACCGCGAACTCCGCCGCGACGAAGTACGCGTTGCCCATCAACAGGACGACGAGCCAGAAGATGCCCCACCAATCGGAGCTCATCGGGTGCTGCCCTTCGTCGTGGTGGTCGGGGTGCTCTTGGTGGACGGGATGATGATCGCGGTCGCCGCCGTGTCGGTCGACGGGCGCGTCGGGGTCCAGCGGATGCGGTCGATCCGACGGCCGTCCAGCCGTTCGACGCGGAACACGCCGCCGTCCAGTGGCACCTCGTCGCCGACGACGGGCAGGCGGCCCAGCGTCGACATGACGAACCCGCCGACGGTCTCGTACGGGCCCTCCTCGGGCACCTTCACGCCGGCGCGGTCCTCGAGCTCGTCGGGACGCAGCAGACCGGGGAAGGTCAGCCAGTCGCGGGAGCGGACCACGTCGATGCGGGCGCGGTCGTGCTCGTCGGAGACCTCGCCGACGATCTCCTCGATCAGGTCCTCGAGCGTGACGACCCCGGCGGTGCCGCCGTACTCGTCGACGACGATGACCATCTGGTAGCCGCGACCGCGGACCTCGGCGAGCAGGGTGTCGCCGGGCATGGTCTCCGGCACGCGTTCGGCGCCGGTCATGAGAGCCCCGACGGGGACTTCCGGACGCTTCTCGCGCGGCACGGCGACGGCCTGCTTGACGTGCACGATGCCGACGACGTCGTCCGCGTCCTCCTCGATGACGGGGAAGCGGCTGAAGCCGGTCTTGCGGGCGAGGGCGATGACGTCCTCGGCGGACTCGGACACGCGGATGGTGGAGAGCCGCGGGCGCGGGGTCATCACGTCGCTGGCGCTCAGCTCGGAGAACGAGATGGTGCGCTCGAGGAGCGTCGCGGTGTCCTGTTCGAGCGAGCCCTCCGACGCCGAGCGGCGCAGCAGCGAGGTCAGTTCCTCGGCACTGCGCGCACCGGAGAGTTCCTCCTGCGGCTCGATGCCCAGCGACCGGAGCACGGCGTTCGCGGTGCCGTTCAGCAGCGCGACGGCGGGCTTGAAGACCGTCGTGAACGCGATCTGCAGCGGGACCACGAGCCTGGCGGTCTGCAGGGGCAGCGCGAGCGCGAAGTTCTTCGGCACGAGCTCGCCGAGGATCATCGACAGCAGGGTCGCGATGACCAGCGCCACGATCGAGCCGACGGTCTCGACGATGCCCTCCGGCAGGTTCATCGCCAGGAACGGCGCCTCGAGCAGCTTCGCGATCGAGGGTTCGAGCAGGTAGCCGGTCAGCAGCGTGGTCAGCGTGATGCCCAGCTGTGCGCTGGACAGGTGCGTCGAGGTGACCTTCAGCGCGCCGATGACCGGCGCGAGACCGGCTTCACCGCGGTCGCGCCGCGCTTCGACGTCGGCGCGGTCGAGGTTGACCAGCGCGAACTCGGACGCGACGAAGACACCCGTGCCGAGGGTCAGCAGGATGCCGCCGATCAGCATGACGATGTCGATCGGACTCATGATTCACCCCCGTTCGCGCACAGGGATGACGTGCAGCTCACCGAGTGAGCGGCGGATGAGTGAGGCGAAGAACTATTCGGGGGATCGTCCACAGTGCTGCCAATCGTACTGCCTGCGCGGTCGCCGGACCGTGAATCCGTACAGAACCGACCGCGCCTAGGCCGTGATCCGCGCGCGGTGGTACTGCTGCGGCTCGTAGTCGACCGGCACGCGGAGTTCGACGGCGGCACGGAGCGCGAACGACGGGTCGCGCAGCATCTCGCGACCGATCATCACGACGTCGGCCAGGCCGGTCGCGACGATCTGCTCGGCCTGGAACGCCTCGGAGATCATGCCCACCGCGATCGTCGGGATGCCGGCGTCGCGCTTGATCGCCGCGGCGTGCGGCACCTGGTAGCCGGGGCCGACCGGGATCGGCGCGCTCGCGACGTTGCCGCCGGTCGACACGTCGGCCAGGTCGGCACCGTGCTCAGCGGCCCAGCGGGCGACGACCGTGGTCTCGTCGAGCGTGAGCCCGCCGTCGACCCAGTCGGTGGCCGAGAACCGGACGACGATCGGGAAGCCCTCGCCGACCTCGGCGCGCACGGCGTCGACGACCTCGAGCAGCGCGCGGGCACGGTTCTCGAGCGAGCCGCCGTACTGGTCGGTGCGCTGGTTGCTCAGCGGCGAGAGGAACTGGTGCAGCAGGTAGCCGTGGGCCGCGTGGATCTCGACCAGGTCGAACCCGGCCTCGACCGCGCGGCGGGCGGACTGCGCGAAGGCGAGGGCGACCACGCGGATGTCCTCGACCGCGAGCTCGCGCGGGACGTCGTAGCCGTCGAAGGCCACGGCCGACGGCGCGACCGTGGTCCAGCCGCCCTGGTCGGCGGGGACGGTGCCGTGCGTGGTGTCCCAGGGGCGGTAGGTCGACGCCTTGCGCCCGGCGTGCGCGAGCTGGATGCCCGCCGCGGCCCCCTGCTCGTGCAGGAAGTCGACGATCGGCTTGAACGCGTCGCGCTGCTGGTCGTTCCAGAGCCCGAGGTCCTGCGGGGTGATCCGTCCCTCGGGCACGACGCCCGTCGCCTCGACGACGACCGCGCCGGCGCCGCCCTTGGCGAACCCGCCCAGGTGCACGAGGTGCCACGGCGTCGGGACGCCGTCCTGCTGGTCCACCGAGTACTGGCACATCGGGGAGACCCAGATGCGGTTGCGGACGGTCAGGTCACGGACGGTGATCGGGTCGAACAGGGCGTGCGTCACGCGGGCTCCTCAGAGGACGGGTGCCGGCGCCTCGGCCAGTTCCGTCAGGAACGACCGCAGCGACGCCGGCGACGTGTAGTGGTGGCCGACCGCCCCGATCGCTTCCGCACCGGTGGCGTTCTCGGCCCTGTTGTCCACGAACACCATCTGACCCGGGTCGATTCCCAAGCGCGCACAGGTGTCGCGGTAGATGGATGCCGCGGGCTTCAGGACGTGCTCCTCGGCGCTCACCACGACGGTCTCGAACAGCGAGCCCATCGGGGAGCGGCGGTACGGGTCGCCGAAGTCGAAGCCTGCGTTCGAGAGCAGGGCGACACGGGTGCCGGCGTCGTGCAGCTCCTCGACGATCTCGAGGGTCTCCGGCTCGACCTCGAACCACCCGGTGAAGTCGATCGCCCAGAACCGGTGGATCTCGGAGATGCTCCAGGTCCGTCCGGTCCGTTCCGCGATGGCACGCCAGTACGCCACGACGGACAGGTCGCCGCGGTCCAGGTCGTGCCGGAGCTCCTGGTACACCGGGAACAGCTCGTCCGCCGGGACCCCGGTGGCGGCCACGAGGGCGTCCCGCGAGGCGTGCGGCGTCCGGCTGATCACCTCGCCGTAGTCGAAGACCACCACGCGACCAGGCAGGAACAGGCTCATGTGCTCCACCGTAACGTGGGGCCGGTGAACGACTTCGTGCCCGTCCGACCGTCCGATGCCGCCGCGTGGGTCACCGCGCCGACGGGGGAGTCCACCAAGTACCGCCGCGGGGTGCTCGGCATCGCGACCGGGTCCGACCAGTACCCCGGCGCCGCGGTGCTCGGGGTCGACGCCGCCGTGCACACCGGCGTCGGCATGGTCCGGTACGTCGGACCGTCACGCGCCACCGACCACGTGCTCACCCGCCGCCCCGAGGTCGTGTCCGGTGTCGGCCGCGTGCAGGCCTGGCTCGTCGGCTCCGGCATCTCGGCGCCGTCGCTCGGTGACCTGGACGCGACGACGGCGGCGGGCTTCTCGCACGCGTCCGACGACGGCGTGCCGGTCGTCGTCGACGCCGGGGCGATCCCGCTCGTCGACCTCGGGCCGCTCGCCGTGCTCACCCCGCACGCCGGTGAGCTCGCCTCGTTCCTGGGGGCCGATCGCGCCGAGATCGAACAGGACCCGGCGGCCGCGGCGCTCCGGGCGGCCGAGCAGACCGGCAGCGTCGTGCTGCTCAAGGGCGAGCGGACGCACGTGGTCACCCCGGACGGGTCGGTGCGGCTCGTGGCGTCCTCGGCGACGCCGTGGCTCGCGGCGGCCGGTGCCGGGGACGTGCTGGGCGGGGTCCTCGGGGCGCTCGTCGCCGCGCGGCAGGGCTCCGTCGAGGCGGTTGGGTCGTCGCTCACGCCGTCGGACCTCGCGCACCTGGCCGCGTCGGCCGCGGTGGTGCACGGGCTGGCGGCGCGGCGGGCGTCCGGCGGCGGGCCGTTCCCGATGACGACGCTCATCGCCGAGCTGCCGGGGGTCGTGCGGGACCTGGTCGTGGACGGGGACGCGCGCGGCTAGCGGTCGGTGCGCGTGCACCTTCCGACGATCCACGAGGTGATCGACGCGTGTTCTGTCGAAGGATGCGCACGCAATGGGTTCGTGCGCATGTTCCGACGGGACACCACGGGTTCGACAGGTGCAAGGTCGCAACATGCGCACGCATCAGTGAGCGGGTGCGGCCCCAGGACGCGACGACGGACGGACGGGAGGCGCGGTGCCAGCTGGCACCGCGCCTCCAGGCCGTCGGCGGGCACGTCACGGGCGTGACGCGCGTCGCGGACGTCAGCTCGCGGGGGTCGCGTGCACCAGGAACTCGACGGAACCGGCGTCGTCGACCTTGACGAACCCCAGGCTCGGGGCCTGCACGCCGTAGTCCGAGAAGGTGATCGGGACCGAACCGGAGATGTCGACGCCGTCGCCGTTCAGGCCGACCTGCAGCTTCGCGGTGACGTCCTTCGTGACGCCGTGCAGGGTGAGCGTCCCCGGGGCCGTCACGGTCGTCGTGTCGGAGCCGCTCGGGACCGCGTCGGCGATCGGTCCGGTGAGTTCGAAGGTGGCCTCGGGGAAGGCCGCCGCGTCCATCGCGGAGTCGCGGAAGTAGGCGTCGCGCTGGTCGGAGTCGGTGGTGATGTCGGCGACCTGCACCGTGATCTTCGCGGCGGTGATGCTCGTGCCGTCGACGGTCGCGGTGCCGGCGACGCTGTCGGTGCGGCCGGTGACGGTGACGTCGGAGCCGTTCAGGACCTCGTGGACGCGGTACCCGGCCTCGGAGTCGCCGCCGACCGTCCACTCGCCGGACAGGTCCGTGTCGTCGAGGGTGGAGGCTTCGCGGGTGGCGGCGACGGACGGCGCGGCCGAGGCCTTCGCGTTCTCGTTGCTCGTGTAGACGTTCGTGAAGACCACCGCGCCCACGACGCCGAGGACGACGACGGCGGCGATGACGGAGATCCAGATGACGGCCTTGCGGCGCTTGCGCGGGGTGTCGGAGGTCACGAGCAGAACGGTGACACGTCATGCTCGGGAGACCCTGAGTCCGTGGCAGCGACCGTCCCCGGTCCGGCCGCTACGCTCGTCCGGTGCAGAGGACCTCGACCCGGTGGCTCGAACTCGCCGGCTTCGTCCTGGCGTTCGTCGCCGTGCACGGGTTCCTGTGGTGGCTGACCCTCGTGTCGGCGAACCTGCCGCTCGGTGACGTGACCATCACCTACAGCCGCTGGATCGAGACCGGGCGGACCGCGGACTTCTGGGTCGGCATCGACGGCGCGTGGGTGTACCCGATCCTGGCGATCGTGCCGATGGCGGCCGCGGCACTCGGGGGCGTCGCGTCGATCGGTACCGGTTGGCTGCTGCTGATGGTGCTGCTCGATGCCGCGGCGTGCGCGTTCCTGTGGCGGTTCCGGGCACGTGTGGGGTCGTCCGACCGCTTCGGCGTGCACGGCGTGCGGGTCGTCTGGTGGTGGCTGCTGTTCCTGCTCGCGCTCGGGCCGATCGCGCTCGGTCGGATCGACACCGTCGCGACGGTGTTCGCGCTGGTGGGCGTGGCGTTCGTGGCCTCGAGGCCGGCCGTCGCCTCCGCGCTCTTCACCGCCGGCGCGTGGACGAAGGTGTGGCCCGCGGCGCTCGTCGCGGTGCTGCTGCTGGTGCGTCGTGGACATCGCCGTGGCGTGCTCACCGGGGCCCTGGTGCTGAGTGCGCTGATCGTGCTCGTCGACGTGCTGTGGGGCGGTGCGCCGTACCTGCTGTCCTTCGTCGGTGAGCAGACCGGCCGTGGGCTGCAGATCGAGTCACCGCTCGCGACGCCCTTCATGTGGGCCGCAGCGTTCGGCGTCCCGGGTGCAGCGGTGTTCTACGACCAGGAGATCCTGACCTTCGAGGTGTCCGGTGCCGGCACGTCCGCCGCCGCCGCGGTGTCGACGCCGCTGATGGCCGTCGTCGTGGTGGCCGGGGTCGTGCTCGCGCTCTGGGCCGCGCGCCGGGGTGCCCGTCGGGCCGAGCTCGCGCCGGTCCTCGCGCTGCTGTTCGTCGCGGCGCTCATCGCGACGAACAAGGTGGGGTCGCCGCAGTACATCGGCTGGTTCGCGGTGCCGATCGTGTGGGGGCTGGCCGCCGGTACCCCCAGTGCGCGCCGGTTCGTGCCGATCGCGGTGACCGCGCTGCCGATGGCCCTGCTCACGCAGGTGATCTACCCGGGCTACTACGACCAGTTGCTCGGTGTGCAGCCGTGGATCCTCGTGGTGCTCACGGTCCGGAACGTGCTCGAGGTCGCGATCCTGGTGTGGAGCGTGGTCGTACTGGTGCGGATGGGGCGGGCTGCGCGGTCCGGACGGGTGTCGGCGCGCTCGTCGCCGTCCGTGCGCGACCAGCCCGAGCCGGGCAGGATGGACGCATGATCGTCGCCTTCTCCGTCGCTCCGTCCGGTGGTCCCGCTGCAACGTCCGACGGGTCCGTGCACGACGCCGTCGCGGCCGCCGTGCGCGTGGTGCGCGAGAGCGGGCTGCCGAACCGCACCTCGTCGATGTTCACCGAGATCGAGGGGGAGTGGGACGACGTCATGGACGTCGTCAAGCGCGCCACCGAGGCCGTCGGTGCGTACGGCACCCGGGTGTCGCTCGTGCTCAAGGCCGACATCCGCCCCGGGCACACCGGCGAGATCGACGGCAAGCTCGAACGGCTCGAGGCCGCGCTCGGCGACTAGTGGTCAGCGGCGCCGACGCGGACGCCTGCGGCGACGGGGGTCGGTGCCGAGGACCGCGGCGACCGTCAGCATGACGAGGCCGGCGACCGCGAACACCACGACGATGACGATCCCGATCGGGTCGGTCGCGTCCTCGCAGTTCGCAGGCGCGCCGGCGGCGCAGGAGGCCAGGACGGTCGTGACGGTGGGCACGTCGTCATCCTGCACCGCAGCGTCGCCCGACACGCCGGAGCGGTCCCTCGGATGTCGGTGGCCGGGTGTCTCATGGTCTGCATCGAGCCACTTCCGGTGGCCTGCGAGACGACGATGAGGAGCGCGTGATGATGCACGACGGCTGGTGCCCCGACTGCGACCTGCGAACGGTCGTCATCGACACGGACGAACAGGGCGAGAACGCCTGGGCGAGCTGCGCGGAGTGCGGCACCGGATGGGTGCACCGCGACGAGCTGCCCGAGCAGGCCCCGGCACGGACCCGCACCCCGGAGCGCCAGGCGGCCTGAGCTCCCGCGGGCTTTCGTTGGTCCGTTGGAGCGGTCTACACTCGACGGACCAGGACATCACGGCCGCCCCGTCCGGTGGGGTGCTGCACCGTCGTCCCGCTCTGCCCGCACGAGAACAGGCCCCATGTCACAGCTCACGCCTGCGCGTCGCACCCTCGCGCTCATCTCGCTCGCCCTCGGCGGGTTCGCCATCGGCTCGACCGAGTTCGTCGCGATGGGGCTGCTGCCGAACATCGCGCAGGCCCTGCTCCCCGAGCAGTACGGCATCGACCCCGACGCGGGGATCGCCCACGCCGGCTGGCTCGTCAGTGCCTACGCCCTCGGGGTGGTGGTCGGTGCGCCGACCATCGCGGCGATGTCCGCCCGGTTCCCGCGCAAGGGCCTGATCCTCGTGCTGCTCGTCGGGTTCGTCGTCGCGACGATCGCGAGCGCGCTGCTGCCCTCGTTCGGTCTGGTGCTCGTCGCCCGCTTCGTCGCGGGTCTGCCGCACGGCGCCTACTTCGGCATCGCGTCGATCGTGGCCGGCGACATGATGGGCCCGGGCAAGCGCGGCAAGGGCATCGCGATGGTGCTGCTCGGCCTGTCGGTCGCGAACGTCGTCGGGGTTCCGGCGATCACGTGGGTCGGACAGGTGGCCGGGTGGCGGGTCGCCTACGGCGTCGTCGCCGCGCTGTTCGCCCTGACGTTTATGGCCGTCGCGGCCTTCGTGCCGAAGAGCGCCCGCGACGAGCACGCCACGATCGGCCGTGAGCTCCGGGCGTTCCGCGTGCCGCAGGTGTGGATCGTGATGGGCCTCGGTGCCGTCGGGTTCGGCGGGTTCTTCGCGGTGTACTCGTACATCTCGCCGCTCGTGCAGAACGTCACCGGCATGCCCGAGTCGTTCGTGCCGATCGTGCTCGTCGTCGTGGGCATCGGCATGGTCGTCGGCGGGGTGCTCGGCGGACACCTGGCCGACCACAGCGTGAAGCGCACGATCTACGTCGGCATGTTCTCGCTCATCGGAGCCCTGCTCATCACCGTCCTGACGGCGCAGTGGCTCTGGGGCATGCTGCTCGGCGCGTTCCTGCTCGGTGCGACCTCGTCGGCGATCCCGCCGGCGGTGCAGTCGCGCCTGATGGACGTCGCCGGGGATGCCCGCACGATCGCCGCGGCGCTGAACCACTCGGCGTTCAACATCGGCAACTCGATCGGTGCGGCCCTGGGCGGCGCGGTCATCGCCGCCGGCTTCGGGTTCCTCGCACCGGGCTGGCTCGGCATCGGCCTCGCGCTGCTCGGCGTCCTGGTGACGATGGTCAGCTACGCGGTCGAGCGGCGGAGCACCCGTCGCGCCGCGGTCCGCTCCTCGTCACCGTCCACCGGTCCGATCACCGCACCGGTCCCGACGGCCTGACACGCGGGGTGCGCGCACGCACCCGCCGGACGGGAGGCCCGTGGCGGCGCCGCCACGGCCCTCCCGTCCGTCACGTGGCGCGGAAGACCGCCCCGAGTGAGCAGAAGACGTCGGGTTCCGTGACCGGACCCGACGTCTTCTGCTCACTCGATGCGCGACGCAGCGCGCGCTAGAGCCCCAGGGGGCTGCCGTCCTGCACGATGATGCCGTCGGTGATCGCACGCTTCCGCAGCGCCACCTTCGTGCCCACGTCGAAGCCGGCGACGCGGTACTTCTCGCGGATGCGCTTGAGGTAGCTCTTCGCGGTCTCCTCGGAGATGCCGAGCTGGTAGGCGACGCTCTTGACGGGCTCGCCACCGCCGTACAGGGCCATCACGCGACGCTCCTGGGCGCTGAGCTTCGGGACGCCGCCGACGTCGCCGCTGTTGATGGCGAGGTCGAGCTCGGCCGAGACGTACTGCTCGCCGCGCTGGGCGGAGCGGATCGCCTCGACGATCATGTCGGCGTCCTCGCTCTTGACGAGGTACCCGAGGGCACCGGCGCCGAGGGCCTCGCGCACGACGTTCGGCTCCGAGTACGTGCTCATCACGACGGTCTTGACGCCCGCGGTCTTGAGCGTCGAGATCTTCAGCGACACCGGGATGGAGTCCTTGAGGTCCAGGTCCAGCAGCACCACGTCGACCGGGAACGCCGGGCTCGTCAGGAGCTCGGGCCAGGTCGTGACGGCGGCCACCAGGGTGATGTCGTCGGCCGCGTTCCGGATCCACTCCGTGAGCGCGCCGAGGAGCATCCTGTGGTCGTCGACCAGTGCGAGTCGGATCGGTTCCTCTGGAGTCGCCATGCTGGCGTCCTTTCTCGGTGCGGATTGCTCGGCCGATCCTAGGAGGATGCGGGCCGGAAGTCGGTCAGGCGTGCGGGTGTCCGGCGGCTACATCGACGGATGTCGGTTCACGACGCAGTGCGCGACGATGTGCAGCGCGCCGTCACGGACGGTCTCGGTGTACGGGCCGATGCGCTGCAGGGCGCTCCACGCCGTCGGGCCGAGGCTGCGCCGGGGCACCCCGCGGGACTCGATGACGACGGGGACGTCCATCGTGTCGTCGCTGACCGGGTGACCGTCGGAGCCGATCGGGCCGAGGGTGACGGAGACGACGGGCATGCCGGGCTGCGCGGTGCGGCCGTCGCCGACCATCTGCCAGATCGCCTGCAGCAGCCCGTCGCGCTGCGTGGGGGAGAGGTGTCCGGCCAGGGCGGTCGGGTCGGCGACGCTCACCGAGCGACCGAGGTGGTCGGACTCGGTGATCGCGTGGTAGAGCCAGGTCTCGCGACGGCCCTCGATCAGGTGCAGGCGGAGCTCGGTGGCGAGCGACGCGGCGACGGAGCTCGAGGCGTCGGACAGCGGCAGCGGGTCGGTGCCGTTGGCGACGGCGTCGAGCAGCTTCTCGGCGGCCAGGTCGAGCCGGGCGAGCTCGTCCGAGGCGAGCATGCCGACGGCGAACTGCGGCGCCTGCACGTTGCTCTGCACGAGCACCCGGTCGAGTTCGCGCTGCACGAGCTGGCGGAACCGCTGCACGACGTACAGCGCGAGCGACGGCGGCACCACGACGAGCGACAGCAGGGACACGATGCCGGGCATGGTGTCGTGCGTGATCGGCGTCGACGCGACGGCCATCACGATGAACGCGATGCCGAGCGCACCGATGGCGGCTGCGACCTCGCGGGCGGGTCGGAGCGTGGCGATCGGCAGCAGGGCGAACCCGGCGGCCATCGACGCGGTCGCGGTGTGCGCGATGTCGTGCTCGGGCGAGATGCCGATGAAGTCGAGGGTGACCACGCACGCCAGCACGACGCAGATCAACGCGAAGGCCGGACCCGTCAGCCGTTCGCCGTAGGTCAGGACACTGAGTCCGACCCCGACGGCGGCGACGACGTAGAGCCCCCAGGCGACCGCGGGCAACCACGGGTCGGAGTACTCGTTCCAGCGCACCAGGAAGAACGCGATGCCGGCGACGGCCTCGATCGCGGTGAGGACCGCGGCGCCGAGGCCGAGGTAGCCGGCACCGAGCGAGGCGCCGGGCTTCGCGGCCTGGCGCAGCGACCGGGCGCCGGTCGACGTGGACGGGAGCCCTCGGGCCTGGCGACGTTCACTCGTCCGGTACCGCTCGCGCGCCTCGCGGCGGGTGCGGGGTGCTGGCGGAGCGGTCTCGCCGGGCAGGCTGCGGCCGATGGTGTCCTCGGGGACCCGGGTCATCGCGGTGCCTCCAGGACGACGGTGGTGCCGGAGCCCGGCGCGGAGAAGAGCTTCGCGTCGCCGCCGACCTCGCGCAGGCGGTTCACGACGCTCTCCTTGAAGCCGAGTCGCTCGGCACTGACGGTGGTGAGGTCGAAGCCGACGCCGGAGTCGGTGACCATCGCACGGACGACCTCGTTGTCGTGGACGATCGTGACGTGCGCCTCGCCGACGCCGGCGTGCCGACGGACGTTCTCGAGGCACTCGCCGAGCGCGAGGAGGAACGCGTCGAGCACGTTCGACGGCAGCAGGACCTGCCCGGTGCCGTGCCAGCTGACCTCGAGCCCCATCCGGCCGAAGCGCTGCTTGACCGACTCGAGGGTCTGCCCGAGCGGTGACTCCTCTTCGCGGGTGAGCGAGTAGTCACCGGACTGCGAGGGCTGCGGGGTCGCACCGAGGCGCAGGTGCCGCAGCAGTCGGGCGTCCTCGGCGGCCTGCTCGCGCATCGCCTGCTCGGAGACGCCGACGCCGGAGTGCGCCAGCAGCGTCAGGGTCGCGAGCACGGTGTCGTGCAGCAGGCGGGCACCCTGGCGGCGCTGGGCCTCGGTCTCGCTGGCCTGCCGTTCGGCGCGGTGGGCGGTGCCGATGCTGTAGATGCGGCGGGCGACGCGGGGGATGCTGCGCGAGATCCAGATCGCCACGACGGCCATCAGGATCCACCCGAGCAGTGCGCCGCTGACCGGGGTCGACAGGAGCGAGCCTGAGCCCCAGACCATGAGCACCACCACGGCGCCGCCGCCGGCGATGGTGATGCCGAGACCGACCGGGTGCCCGCGCTGGGCCATCAGCGGTGCCGAGAGCCCGCCGGCGGCCAGGGGCATGACGGCGCTGGCGACGAGGGGTCGCGCCGAGTCGGGGACCCCGGTGAAGAGCAGCACCATCGTGGCGAGCCCGGCGACGACGATGGCGGCGGTCCACCACACTTCGCCGCCGCGAGCGAAGCACACGAGCGCGGTGATCATCGCGGCGATGCAGAGGAGTGCGCCGATGAGGGGCGGCGTGGGCACGGCGGCGGCGGAGAGGATGCCCACGACGCTGACGAGCGCGCAGACGATGCCCACGACACGGGTCGCCGACCGCAGCAAGCGGTCGCGTTCCTGTGCGATGAAGTCCATCGATGTCCTGGTTGGTGACGATCTGGCGGTGCGGGAAACCGAGCGTCGGTCAGTGCCGAGCTCCACGCCATCATTCCACGCGCGCCACCCGTTGGGGGGTCTTCGGCGCGCCGTGGTGGCAGGCGGGCCCGTTCAGGAGTCGAGCAACCGCCGCAGGTGCGCCCCGACCTGCTCGTGCTCGATGAGGAACCCGTCGTGTCCGAACTCGCTGTCGATCACCGCTGCGGAGTCCCCGTCGAGCGCGTCCGGCACGCCCGCGGCGATCCGGTGCTGGTCCTCGACGGGGAACAGCCGGTCGCTCGAGATCCCCACGACCAGGGTCCGCGCGGTCACGAGCCCGAGTGCCGCCGACACCCCGCCGCGCCCGGCGCCGACGTCGTGCGAGTCCATCGCGTACGTCAGCGTCACGTAGCTCGAGGCGTCGAACCGCCGGGTGAACTTGTTGCCGTGGAAGTCGAGGTAGCTCTCCACGGAGAACCGGCCGTCGTCGCCGAGCGGGGAGACGTCGCTCTGCCAGGACCGCGCAAAGCGGCTGTTCAGCTCGTCCGACGCCCGGTAGGTCATCAGCGCCATCCGCCGGGCCAGCGAGAGTCCGCGGTGCGGGCCCTCGCCGACGTCGGCCTCGTAGTAGTTGCCGCCCGCGAACGCCGGGTCCATCTGGATCGCCGCCCGCTGCAGCGAGTTCGCCGCGATCTGGTCGGCGGTGGTCTGCGCCGTCGACGCGAGGACCGCCAGCCGCTGCACGCGCGCGGGGTGCGAGACCGCGAACTCGAGGGCGTGCATGCCGCCCATCGACCCGCCGACGACGGCCGCGAAGGTCTCGATGCCGAGCCGGTCGGCGAGCTGCGCCTGCACCTCGACCTGGTCGCGCACCGTCACGAACGGGAACCGCGAGCCCCACTCCGCGCCCGACGGCGACACCGACGACGGCCCGGTGGTGCCCTGGCAGCCGCCGAGCATGTTCGGCGCGATCACGAACCACCGGTCGGTGTCGATCGCCCGCCCGGGCCCGACGACGTCGCCCCACCAGCCGGCGGTGCGGTGGCCCGGGCCGGCGGCACCCGTCACGTGCGAGTCCCCGGTCAGTGCGTGCAGGACGAGCACGGCGTTGTCGCGGGCGGCGCTGAGCGTGCCCCACGTCTCGTAGGCCACGCGCACGGATGGCAGGCGGCCGCCGCGCACCCACTGCTCGCCGAGGGACGCGAAGTGGCGTGCACCCGGGTGGTCACCGGGACGCCAGGCACCGGTCACGGGCGGCTTGCCGAGGGTGCCGAGTTCGGTGCCGGGCACCAGGGTGGACGGCACGGAGTCCTCGGGGGTCGTCTGCCAGTCCATCGTGCGTCCAGTCTGCCGGGAGGCGCGGGTCGCCGCCGCCGTGTTACGTCACGCCCGGCGCGTGGCCGGCCTTCGGGCCGTGCTCGCCGTTCCGTGCGCGCGCATGTTCCGACATCGTGCGCGTCGTTCGACTCGTGGATCGTCGCACCGTGCGCACGTACCGGATGCGTGTGCAACGAGCGACGTCCCACGCGTCGATCGACACGTGGGACGTCGCAACATGCACGCGCATCGGCAGCCAGCCAGGCAGGCAAGCAGGACGGGCGAACCCTACGCGCGCTGGCTCTCCTGCGCGATCGCCCGGGCCGCGGCGAGCCCGGCCTCGAGGTCGGCCTTCAGGTCGGCGATGTTCTCGATGCCGACCGACAGCCGCACCAGGCCGGGCGTCACCCCGGTGGTGAGCTGCTGCTCGGGGGTGAGCTGCGAGTGCGTGGTCGACGCCGGGTGGATGACGAGCGAGCGGACGTCGCCGATGTTCGCCAGGTGCGAGAACAGCTGCAGGTTGTCGACGAACGCCTTGCCCGCGGTGACCCCGCCCTTGAGCTCGAACGACAGCACGGCGCCGACGCCCTTCGGCGCGTACCGGTTCGCGGCGGCGTACCAGGGCGACGTCGGCAGCCCGGCGTAGGCGACCGTGGCGACGTCGGGGTGCTGGTCGAGCCACTCCGCGATCTCCTGCGCGTTGGACACGTGCCGCTCGATGCGGAGCGACAGGGTCTCGATGCCCTGCAGCAGCGCGAACGCCGTGTCCGCCGAGTTCGACGCACCGAGGTCACGCAGCAGCTGCACCCGGGCCTTCACGATGTAGGCGAGCTCGTTGCCGACCGCCTCGGCGAAGACCGCACCGTGGTACGACGGGTCGGGCGTGTTGAACTCCGGGAACCGGTCGGCGTGCTGCGACCAGGCGAACTTCCCGCCGTCGACGATGATCCCGCCGATGACCGTGCCGTGGCCACCGAGGAACTTCGTGGCCGAGTGCACCACGATGTCGGCACCGTGCTCGAACGGACGGATCAGGTACGGCGTCGCGATCGTGTTGTCGACGATCAGCGGGACGCCGGACTCGTGGGCGACGTCGCTGACGCCCGTGATGTCGAGGACGTTGATCTTCGGGTTGCCGATGGTCTCGGCGAAGAACAGCTTCGTGTTCGGTCGGACCGCGCGGCGCCACTCCTCGAGGTCGTCCTGGTCCTCGACGAACGTCGTCTCGATGCCGAGCTTCGCCAGCGTGTACTTGAACAGGTTGTACGTGCCGCCGTAGATCGACGACGACGACACGATGTGGTCACCCGCCCCCGCGATGTTCAGCACCGCGTAGGTCTCGGCCGCCTGGCCGGACGCGACGAGCAGGGCCCCGGAACCGCCCTCGAGCGCGGCGATCCGCTGCTCGACGACGTCGTTCGTCGGGTTCATGATCCGGGAGTAGATGTTGCCCGGCTTGGCGAGCGCGAACAGGTCGCGCGCTTCGTCCGAGTTCGCGAAGACGTACGAGGTCGTCTTGTAGATCGGCGTCGCTCGGGCCCCGGTGGTCGGGTCCGGCTGCGCGCCGGCGTGGACCTGGGTGGTCTCGAACTGCCACTGCGCGGCGTCGTGCTCGGTCATCTTGGTGCTCCTGTCCGGTGCGGCTGGTCGTCGGGTCGCCCTGCGCTCGGCCTGGAGGCGCGGCGCGGCTGTGCGTCGGGTGTCACGGTACGCAGGTGGCCGGGCCCGCACCACCGCACCCGCCTCGGGACGTAACGCGCCCGCCCGACGCGCCACGGGCCTCCAGTCCGTCCGGCCGTCCGTCCGCACCGTGCTGTCATCGTCGGACGGTGCGAGGTCGGTGGTTCCGTGCGGCGCTGCCGCGCCGCACGGAACGGGCAAGCCCGCACCGGCCGGAGGAACGCGCACGGTGCGGGGTTCCGTCGGACGGTGCGAGGTCGGTGGTTCCGTGCGGCGCTGCCGCGCCGCACGGAACGGGCAAGCTCGCACCGGCCGGAGTAGCGCGCACGGTGCGAGGTGGCACCGCTACGCCGCGTCGCGGCGGAACAGCCAGTCGACCTTCGGCTCGAGCAGCCACCGCATCCCGCGCCGCACGAAGGGCTGCGCCAGGAAGAGGCTGACGGCGCACGCGATGACGACCATGAGGAGCACGAACGGCCATGCCGAGTGCTCGCCGGCCAGGACGCCGGACTCCCGGATCGGGTAGAGCACGAACGTGTGGAGCAGGTAGACGTACATCGTCGCCGCGCCGAACTGGGTGATCCAGATGTTCCGACGGGGGATGAGCACCAGGAACGACGCCGTCAGCAGGGTCGCGAGCAGCATCAGGCCGAAGCGCACCGCACCCGCCCACCAGGCGTCCTCGCCGAGCCCCGAGTAGGAGTCGTCGTAGAAGAACCAGTGGTGCAGGTCGAACTCCTTGAACTGCGGGATCCAGACCGCGCACGACACCGCCCACGCGGCGAACACCACGACGGCGGCGATCCGCACCCGGACGACCGTGCGGCGGGACGCCTCGTACCAGCGGTCGAAGACGCCCCACTGCTTGACCTGCCAGCCGAGCAGGAAGAACGGCAGCAGGCTGATCGCGCGGGACAGCGAGAGCGTGGAGTCGACGTTGTCGAAGTAGCCGACGCCGATGCTGAACACGACCGCCCAGAACAGCGGCCACCGCAGCTGCGCCAGGTACGGCAGGATCAGCTTGAAGATGCCCAGGGCCAGCAGGAACCACAGGGTCCACGTCGGCTTCGTCGGGTTGAAGTCCTTGCCGCCCTCGACGATGCCCTGCACCACGGTCCAGATCGTCTGCATGATGATGTACGGCACGACGATGTCCGTGATCGTCCGCCGCATCCGCTTCGCCGTCGGGGTGTCCGCCGACGAGAAGTAGCCGCTGATCACACCGAACGCCGGCATGTGGAACGCGTAGATGAACGTGTAGAGCGCCAGGGCGTGCTCGCTCGCCGGCGTCTGCCGCTGGATCGCGTGGCCGATGACCACGAGCGTGACCGCGACGAACCGCGCGGTGTCCCACATCGGGATCCGGCGCGGGGCTCGACCGGGCTCGAGCTGCGTCGCCGGGGCCGAGGGGGCGGGAGGGGCGGCATCCGTCGTCATCGCCGGTCACGTTACCGGATCGTGACCTGGACGGCCCGGTGCGGTGCCGGAACCGTCCCGCTCGGTACGGTGGACGGACCGGGCCACCACGCGCGCGGTCACCGACGCAGGAGGCAGATCACATGGCAGCACGGCGCGCAGTCGTCACCGGAGCGAGCTCGGGCATCGGGGCGGCCACCGTCCGGCTGTTCCGGTCGCGGGGCTGGGACGTGCTCGCCGTGGCCCGCCGCGCCGCGAAGCTCGAGGCGCTCGCCGCGGAGACCGGGGCCGACACCCTGGTCGCCGACATCACGGACGCCGACGACGTGGCGGCGCTGGCCGCACGGGTCGCGGACCTCGGCGGTGCCGACGTGCTCGTGAACAACGCCGGTGGGGCGTTCGGCTCGGCGAGCGTCGAGGAGTCCGACGTCGACGACTGGCGCGCCATGTTCGAGGTCAACGTGATCGGCACGAAGCGTGTCGTCTCCGCGCTGCTGCCGCACCTGCGGGACCGGGCTCGGGAGTCCGGGGGCGCCGACATCGTCACGGTGACCAGCACCGCCGGGTTCGTCGCGTACGAGAACGGTGGCGGCTACAACGCCGCGAAGTTCGCCGAGCACGCCCTGGTCGGTGCGCTCCGGCTCGAGCTGAACGGCGAGCCGATCCGGGTCGTCGAGATCGCGCCGGGCATGGTGAAGACCGACGAGTTCGCGCTCACCCGGTTCCGCGGGGACGAGCAGAAGGCCGCCGCGGTGTACGACGACGTGCCGGAGCCGCTCGTGGCCGACGACGTCGCCGAGGCGATCGTGCACGCGGTGGAGCTGCCGGCACACGTGAACCTCGACCTCGTGACGATCCGGCCGGTGGCACAGTCGGCGCAGCACAAGCTGGCGCGCGGCCCGCTGACGCCCCGCTGAGCCAGCCCGCGCCGGACCCGCGCAGCGCCCGGGCTGCTGCCGCGGGTCGCGGGCGCGGGCTCCCTGCCGGTACCGTGGTCGGATGCCGATCAGCAGCGAACCCGAGCCCGCGGCTCCGTCCACCGTGACCGTGACGAGCGGGCCCGAGGTACTCGGCTGGCTCGAGTTCGGTGACGCCGCACGCCTGCTCGCCAAGGACGTCCTGTCCAGCGGCTTCGAGCCCGAGGTCGTCGTCGCCGTCGCCCGCGGCGGACTGATCATCGCCGGCGCCGTGGCGTACGCCCTCGGCACCAAGGAGTGCGGCTCGATCAACGTCGAGTTCTACACCGACGTCGAGCAGCGGCTGGAGGAGCCGGTCGTGCTCGCCCCCGCCCTCGACGCCCCGAGCCTGGCCGGCAAGCGGGTCCTCGTCGTCGACGACGTGTCGGACTCCGGCCGCACCCTGCGCCTGGTGGTCGACATCATCCGGAACGCCGGTGCCGACGTCCGGAGCGCCTGCCTGTACTCGAAGCCCGGCACCGTCCTCGAGCCCGACCACGTGTGGCGCCGGGTCGACGGCTGGATCACGTTCCCGTGGAGCGCCCTCGCCCCCGTGACGGCCGAGTCGTGAGCATCCACCTGGTCGGCGGCGGTCTCTTTGCCGCCTCGGACGCCGCAGCACCATTCCTCGCCGAGGCGACCGCCCGTTCGGCAGCGGTCGGCCGGAGCGTCCCGCGCATCGCCCTGCTCTCCGTGGCGGGCACGGACGGCGGCAGCCCGTCGTCGACGGCCGACATCGCCGAGGTCCTCGGCGGCCCGCGCACGGCCGAGGTGCTCGTCACCGAGGTCGCGGCCGGTCAGGTCTTCGACACCACCGTCCTGAGCGACGTCGACGCCCTGGTGATCGGCGGCGGTGTCACCCCCGACTACCTGGCGGCGATCGCCCCGCTCGTCGACCAGCTCCGGCTGCTCGTCTCCGACGGTCTGCCCTACCTCGGCTACTCGGCCGGTGCGATGATCGCCGCCGACCGTGCCCTGGTGGGCGGCTGGCGCATCGGCGGCGTCGAGATCTGCCCCGAGGCGGCGTCCGAGGGGCTGGACGAGGTCGAGCTCCGCGAGGGCCTCGGCCTGGTCGACCTGACCATCGACGTGCACGCGGTGCAGGCCGGCACGCTCGCGCGGCTCGTCGCCAGCGCCGAGGCCGAGTTCGTCACCGCCGGACTCGCGATCGACGAGGACACCACGCTCGTCGTCGGCGAGGGCGCGCTCGAGGTCCGCGGGACCGGCAGCGTCTGGCGTGTGATGGCCGGCGAGGAGTCGGTGGCCGTCGCCACCATGGGCGCGTAGCCGACGTGGAACCACGGCCACTGGCCGACCTGGTCGACCCCGGCTGGGCCGATGCCCTCGCACCCGTCGAACCCGACGTACACAGGATCGGCGAGTGGCTCCGCGACGAGACCGCAGCCGGTCGCCACTACCTGCCCGCCGGCGGCGACGTACTCCGCGCGTTCACGAGCCCGTTCGACGCCGTCAAGGTGCTGGTCGTCGGGCAGGACCCGTACCCGACGCCGGGCCACCCGATCGGGCTGTCCTTCGCCGTCGACCCGGCCGTCCGTCCGGTGCCGCGGAGCCTGGCGAACATCTACCGCGAGCTCGCCGACGACCTCGGGGTGACGCCCCCGCAACACGGTGACCTGCGGGCGTGGTCCGACCAGGGCGTGCTGCTGCTCAACCGGGTGCTCACCGTGCAGGCGGGCGAGGCCGGCAGCCACCGCGGCAAGGGTTGGGAGGCTGTGACCGACCAGGCCGTCCGCGCCCTGGTCGCCCGTGGCACCCCGCTCGTCGCCGTGCTCTGGGGTGCCCAGGCCGGTTCGGTGCGACCGCTCCTCGGCGACACCCCGGTCGTCGCGTCGGCCCACCCGAGCCCGCTCAGCGCGTCGCGCGGGTTCTTCGGCAGCCGCCCGTTCTCGCAGGTGAACGCGCTGCTCGAGTCGCAGGGCGCACCGCCCGTCGACTGGACGCTGCCCGCTCAGTAGGCTCGGCACGTGCTCGAGGAGGAATACCAGCGACGGCGGGTCCTGCCGCGGCACCTGCGTGCCCCGGCGGCGACCGAGGCGGCCTTCGAGTACCGCATCCGTGCGGCCGAGGTGGGGGACCTGCCCCACGTGCGCGAGATCCACACGCACTACGTCCGCAACTCGTCGGTGACCTTCGACCCGGCGGCGTTCACGTACGCCGCGTGGAAGAAGCGCTACGACGACATCCGGAAGCGCCGCCTGCCGTTCCTGGTGGCGGAGAACCCCGCCGGGCAGATCCTCGGGTACGCCCTGGTCGACGCGTGGAACCCGCGGGACCGCTCGAACCACGTCGTCGAGGACTCGATCTACCTCGGCGCCGCGTCCGGTGGCAAGGGGCTCGGCCGCGCGCTGATGGAGGCACTGCTCGACGAGTGCCGTTCGGCCGGCGTGCGCGAGGTCGTCGCCGTCATCGCGGACCGCCAGGCCGAGGCGTCGATCCGGCTGCACGAGCGGCTCGGCTTCGAGGAAGTGGGCCGGATGGGCAAGGTCGGCTACAAGTACGACCGCTGGCTCGGCACGGTCACGATGCGGCTCCGCCTGCGCGGCCCGCGACTGTTCGCGCGACGACGCTGACGGAGCCGACGCGGTCGACGCGCGTCACGCTCGAGACGCGGCCGCGGGGCGGACGGGAGGCCCGTGGCGGCCCCGGCACGCGCCTCCAGGCCGTCGCCCGGTCGCGTCAGCCCGTCGGCGCCTCGGTGATGAACTCGTCGCGCGTCACGCGGAGCAGCGCGGTGGCCGCCGCCGCGGCGGCGTCCGCGTCACCGTCGACCGCTGCGCGCCCGACCGCCTGGTGCCGGAGCGCCGCCTCGCGCGTCCAGCGCGTGATGGGGTCCCGCGAGTCCGACGTGCGGGTGCGGAGCAGCGCCTCGACCGTGCCGGCGAAGTGCGCGAACACGGCGTTCCCCGACCCGGTGAGCAGGGCACGGTGGAAGCGGACGTCGGCCTCCAGGTAGGCGCGGCTGTCCTCGCGTCCGCAGGCGTCGAGCATGTCCTCGGCGGCGGCGAGCACGGCGTCCGCGCCCTCGGAGCCGGCGGTCAGGGAGGCCGCGACCGGTTCGACGCCGAGCCGGAGCTCGACGAGCTCCCGCTGCTGCACGAAGTACGCCGGTGAGGTACCGCGCCACCGGATCACGGTGGGGGCGAGGAGCTCCCACGCGGTGATGTCGCGGACGAGCGTGCCGACCCGCTGCCGGGGCTCGACCAGGCCGAGGGACTGCAGGACGCGCAGGGCCTCGCGGACGACCGAGCGGGACACCCCGAACTCGTCGGCGACCAGTTCGGGTCGCACGACGGAACCCGTGGCCAGGTCGCCGTCGACGATCCGCTGGCCCAGGGTGTCGAGCACGTGGGCGTGCAGTCCGCGTGCGGTGGGCATCGTTTCCTCCGTGCAGTACGGGTCACGCGGTCGTCGTGACGCCGGTCCCATCGAAGCGGCAGACTCCGGGGACGGGCGGTTGGCGCGCGGGACGACGTCGTATAGTCTGATTAATCAGATTATTGAGGGTCGGCGTTCGTCGCGCCAGTCCACCCTCGACACGAAGGCGACGGAGCCGCGCAGCAGCGACTCCAGGAAGGGGCGCTGATGCCTCACGCTCTCCCGGACCACCTGCTCGCCGCGGGTGGCACCACCGAGACGGTCGACCCGTCCGGTTCGATCCCGCAGCTGATCATCGCGGCACTCGCCGGCATCGTGGTGATCATCGCGCTCATCACCTGGCTGAAGGTGCACCCGTTCATCGCGCTCACGATCGGCGCGCTCGGCGTCGGCATCGGCGCGGGGCTCGCTCCCGACAAGGCGGTCACCAGCTTCGGTGACGGCTTCGGCGCGACCATGACGAGCGTCGGCATCCTGGTCGGGCTCGGGGCGATGTTCGGCAAGATGCTCGTCGACTCGGGCGCAGCGGACCGCGTCGTGGACACCCTGGTGCGGAAGTCGTCGAAGGCGGCGCTGCCGTGGACGATGGCCCTGATCGGGGCGCTCATCGGGCTGCCGATGTTCTTCGAGGTCGGGCTCGTCCTGCTCATCCCGATCATCGTGCTCGTCGCCAAGCGGAGCGAGGTGCCGATCATGAAGATCGCCGTCCCCGCCCTGGTCGGCCTGTCGACGATGCACGCGTTCGTCCCGCCGCACCCCGGCCCGCTCGTCGCGATCTCCACCGTCGGCGCGAACCTCGGCACCACGCTCGCCTTCGGCATCGTGCTGGCGATCCCGGTGATCATCCTGGCCGGGCCGGTCTTCGCCCGCTTCGCGGCCCGCTGGGTCGACATCCCCGTCCCCGACATGTTCGGGTCGCGCGGGGCGGTCGCCACCGCCGGGCCGGGTTCGGGGTCGGGATCCGGGTCCGCCGCCTTCGCCGACGACCCGGCACACCCCGGACGGGAGGCCCGGCGCGGCCCCGCCACGCAGGACACCGCGTCCCTGCCCAACGGCAAGAGCGACTTCACGCGCGTCATCAGCGAGCCGCGCAGCCCGTCGTTCACCGTCGCCCTGATCGGCATCCTGCTGCCGGTCGTGCTCATGCTCGCCCAAGCGATCCGTGAGGCCACCGCCCCCGACGCCGCCGGGTCGTGGGTGAGCCTGCTCGACTTCCTCGGCTCGCCGATGATCGCCATCGGCATCGCGGCCGTCTACGCGATGGTCTTCTTCGCGATCGGCGGTGGCATGGACCGCTCGGCGGTGTCGAAGTCGCTCGAGAGCGCGCTGCCCCCGATCGCCGGCGTGCTGCTCATCGTCGGCGCCGGCGGTGGGTTCAAGCAGGTGCTCATCGACACGGGGATCGGCGGCGTGATCGCCGACGCCGTCAAGGACTCCGGCGTCTCGGTGCTGCTCGTCGCCTGGGTCGTCTCGGCCCTGGTGCGCGTGGCGACCGGGTCGGCCACGGTCGCCACGGTGACCGCCGCCGGCATCATGGCGCCGATCGCCGCCGATCTGTCGACGCCGATGACCTCCCTGCTCGTGCTCGCGATCGGTGCCGGCTCGGTGTTCCTGTCGCATGTGAACGACGCCGGGTTCTGGCTGGTCAAGGGGTACCTCGGCACCACGGTGGGGCAGACGTTCAAGACGTGGACGGTGCTCGAGTGCCTCATCTCGGTGTTCGGTCTGCTCGGGGTCTTGCTGGCCGGGGTGTTCATCCGATGAGCGGCGCAGACCTCGGTGCGGCCGCTGCTGCCGGTGCGGCCGACGCCGGGCTGGACGCCCGCGTCCTGGTGGTGATGGGGGTCTCCGGGTCCGGCAAGTCGACCGTCGCCGCCATGGTGGCGGAGCAGGTCGGGTGGGAGTTCGCCGAGGGCGACGCGATGCACCCGCCGGCGAACGTCGACAAGATGCACGCCGGCACCCCGCTCACCGACGAGGACCGCTGGCCGTGGCTCGACGTCGTCGCCGGGTGGATCCACGGGCACCTGGACGCCGGGACGAACGGCGTGGTGACCTGCTCGGCCCTGAAGCGCTCGTACCGCGACGTGCTGCGGGCTCCCGGGGTGGTGTTCGTGCACGTGGCCGGTGACGGTGCGCTCATCGAGGAGCGGATGTCGCAGCGCTCCGGGCACTTCATGCCGACGTCGCTGCTGCAGTCGCAGCTCGCCACGCTCGAGCCGCCGCAGTCCGACGAGGCCCACCTGACGATCGCCGCCGACCGCACCCCGGAAGAGGAGAGCGCCGAGGTCGTGGCGCGGCTCGGACTGGTCCGGATCCCGAGAGCCTGATCGGGCAGCGCTCGGCAGCAGGAGCTCGGTGACTCCTTCCCGCTCCTGCCCCACGGTTGCGGGTTCGGCGCCCACCTGTGGCGCCGGACCCGTCCGGCGGTGCCCATGGCGCGACGAGTGATAGTCGGAAGGAGCGGCTCCTGACTGCCTCTGGTGTTCAGTCTGCCGGGATCACGACGACTCGTTTGCCGATGCGGCGGCTCGATCCGAAGTCCTCGTGGGCTGCAGCGACCTGGTCGAGTCCGGTGTACGTGCTGGAGATGACGACGCGCATGGTTCCTGCTTCGATCGCGCGGAGGTACCCGCCAAGAGCGTCAGCGGAGAGATCGGAGGCTTGTCCTGCGTAGCTCGTGAGGCGGACGCCGTTGGGGATCGTGAACGGCGAGAAGTCCGGGATGGTCCATTCGTCGCTGAGCGCGCCGACGAAGCAGACGGTGCCACCGGGCCGGGTCAGCGTCAGCACGTCCGACAGCGCTGTCGCGCTGACGAACTCAAGGGCAGCGTCGAGTCCTTTCGTCGCGATCGAGCGGACGGCGGCCGGCAGCGTCGCATCGTCGATGAGGACGTGGTCGGCGCCGACCTGGTGCAGCACGTCCGCTCGCCCCGGGTTGCGGGTGGTGGCGAAGACGGTGGCACCGAGCTGGTGGGCGATCGCGATGGCGGTGAGGCCGACGGTCGAGGTCCCACCATGGATGAGCACCTGCTGGCCGGCCTGAAGGTGGACGCCGGTCGTCAGCGCTCCGTGGGCGGTTTGCAGCATCTCCGGGAGCGCGCCGACGATGTCCCACCCGAGGTCGGTCTCGAAGGGGATCGTGTCGGCTGCGTCGACGACGGCGTACTCGGCGTAGCTGCCGTCGATGGTGCGTCCGAGGCCGCCCATCATCGTGGCGACCTTCTGCCCTGGAACGAGGTCCACGCCGTCGCCGACGGCATCGACGACGCCAGTGGCTTCGATACCGAGGATGCGGGGGAAGGAGAAGTCGGGGCCGGATCCACCCTTCCGGCTGGTGACTTCGGACTCGTTGACGCCGAACGCTCGCACTCGGATCCGGACGTGGCCCGCGGTGACCGCTGGGAGTGGCACCTCGCCCACGGTGAGTTCCTCGGGTGCGACAGGACCGGTCAGGCGGACGGCCTGCATCGTTTCAGGCATCGTCGTGCTCCTCCGTGTGGAGTGGGTACCCGGCCGGGACCAGCCCGATGATCGCTTCGTAGGGGCGGCGGACGGTGGTCTCGTCGAGAGGTGCGTCGGGGTGTGCCAACCGGTGGCTCCACCACCCCCACAGCATCGCGTTGATGGCGAGAGCGATGTTCGTGGGCGCGACGGGCCGGAGCATCACGAGGGAATCGTCCTCGACTGCCTGGAGCACCGCCGCCACCTTCGGGTCGCGCGCGCCGTGGTGGCGTATCTCCTCGTACAGCCGGATGTCGGCAAGGGTCGGACTGGTGGCCCCGATCGTCGCGTCGACGAGCGCATCCACCACGTCGCCAGCGCTTCGGGCATCGCGAACCGGGGCGGCGTACCGCGGCTCGAGCGCGCTGCGGGTCGAATCCAGGGCAGCCAGGATGAGGCCGTCGAGGGTCGGGAAGTAGTACGTCATCGACCCCAGGGGCACCTCGGCTCGCGCAGCAACGCCACGGTAGGACACCGCGCTGATCCCGTCGGCCTTGATCACGTCGAGGGCGGCCTCCACGATTCGCGATCGACGGCCAGGGTCATTGGGTTTCCCTCGACGCATGCTCTCTCCGATGTCGGCATCAGTGCGTACAGTGGTACGTACTTCTTCCAGATTAGACCAGAGCAAGGGAGTCTCGTGAAGGACAACACGCTGCTGACCGGGGTCGCCGGGGAACCGATCGTCGTCCTCAAGGCCGCGCCGAGGCGTGAGCAGTGACCCTCTCCGGCGAGCAACTGCAGCGCACCGCCAGGAACGCCGCCACTGCGCTCGAGCACGTCAGCACCGGCCGGCCGTTCACGCCACACCTCGAGGTGTGGAAGGTTCGGGACAAGGTGTTCCTGATCGTCACCGAGGACGACCCGGACCTGCAGATCATCACCGTGAAGGCCGATCCGCATCACGCTGATGCGCTCCGCCGAGACCACGGGTCGATCGGGGCCGGGCAGTACCTCAACAAGCACCACTGGACATCCGTCGGCCCCGGCCCGGGCATCACGAAGCGCCTGATCGAGGATCTCGTGCTCGGCTCGTACGACCTCGCGGACGGACACCGCCAGGAGGAGGATTCGTGAACGAGCCGCCGTCCCTGTTCGACGTCGATGACGCTTCCCGGCCGCTCGCGGACCGGTTGCGTCCGCGCGTCCTGGCCGATGTGGTCGGGCAGGACCACCTGCTCGCTGAAGACGCTCCGATCGGGCGGATGGTGGCGTCGAAACGGCTTGTCTCGATGGTTCTCTGGGGGCCTCCCGGCTGCGGGAAGACCACGATCGCCAGGCTCCTCGCTGAGCAGACCGACCTCGCCTTCGAACCCCTGTCGGCAACGTTCTCCGGTGTCGCAGACCTCCGGAAGGTGTTCCAGACCGCTCGGCGACGGCGCGAGGTCGGGCAGGGCACGCTGCTGTTCGTCGACGAGATCCACCGCTTCAACCGGGCGCAGCAGGATGCGTTCTTGCCGTACGTCGAGGACGGCACCATCGTCCTGGTCGGAGCGACAACCGAGAACCCGAGCTTCGAACTCAACGGCGCGCTGCTCTCCCGCGGTCAGGTGTTCGTCCTGAAACGCCTGGACGATGCTGCGCTCGCCACGCTCATCAGCCGCGCGGAAGACCTGCTCGGAGCGCCGCTCGCGCTCGACGCGGACGCCCGGCAGGCGCTGATCGCCATGGCTGACGGGGACGGCCGGTACCTGCTGAACATGATCGAACAGGTCCAGACGCTGCCCGCACCCGTCGATGCGGCTGCTCTCGCCGCAGCGGTGCAGAAACGGGCGCCGCTGTACGACAAGGCGCAGGAGGGCCACTACAACCTCATCTCCGCCCTCCACAAGTCGATGCGCGGCTCCGACCCGGACGCTGCTCTGTACTGGTTGGCGAGGATGCTCGACGGTGGAGAAGACCCGCTGTTCATCGCCCGACGGATCACCCGGTTCGCCACCGAAGACGTCGGCATGGCAGACCCAGGGGCAGTGCAGCAGGCCCTCGCCGCGTGGGACGTGTACGAGCGGCTCGGCTCACCCGAAGGCGAACTCGCGATCGCGCAGGCCGTCCTCTACCTCGCAACCGCACCGAAATCGATCGGCGTGTACCGCGGCTTCAACAGGGCACGCGCCGCAGCCAAGCGCACCGGATCGCTGGCGCCACCGGCACACATCCTCAACGCCCCGACCCGGCTGATGAAGGACCTCGGTTACGGCCGTGGCTACCAGTACGACCCCGACACCAACACCGGTTTCTCCGGCGCCGACTACTTCCCCGACGGCATGCCCCGAGAGACGTTCTACGAACCCACTGCCGGCGGCTACGAACGCGCCATCACTGAACGCCTCCGACACTGGGCCCAGCTCCGCGCCGCCGCCGCCGGCGGCGACTCGACGGAGCGCGATGACACCACCTCACCGAAAGGACCATCCGCATGACCACGTCCGAAACCGCAGACCAGGCTGCCGTCCGATCCTGGCTCGGCGTTCCTTACGCGACCGCGGACCGGTTCCGCAGCCCGATGGTCGCGCCCTTCGACCCCGATCTGCCCTACGACCAGAAGGGCCCCGCGCCTCTGCAAGCCGGTGGCACCAGCTGGCTCGAAGCCGACAACGGGTTCAGTGAAGACTGCCTCAACCTCAACATCTGGGCACCGGGAGACGCTGGCGACGAACCGCTTCCGGTCATCGTGTACATCTTCGGCGGCGGATGGATGCTCGGTGCGAACACGCAGACCACCTCCGACGCGTCCGGACTCGCCGCGACCGGACGCGCCGTCGCCGTCTCCATCAACTACCGACTCGGTGCTTTCGGGGCGCTCACCCTGTCGCAGTACGGGGGCGCACTTGCAGAAGCGTCGAACCTCTGCCTCCAGGACGTCATCGCCGCGCTGCAGTGGGTCCAGCACAACATCAGCCGGTTCGGTGGTGATCCGAACAACGTCACCATCACTGGGCACAGCGCCGGCGCGTACTCGACCCTGAACCTGCTCGGCGCACCGTCTGCTGACGGCCTCTACCACCACCTGGCCGCGTTCTCCGGGATGCCCGCCCGTCAGGTGCCGGCCTGGGGCGCAGAGGAGCGTGCCCATGCGGTCGTCACGGCGCTCGGGCTGCAGGACGACCCCGAACAGCTCCTCCACGTCGACGCGTACGAGCTCGCCGAAGCGATGGCGGGGACACAATCGGCTGACCCCGGTGCCGCGCACGGAGTCGACAACGACCTCGTCGGGATCGTCGACGACCGTGGGGGACCTCACGGTGTCCTCGCGGACCTGGCCCTGCAGGCCCTCGAGTCCGGTCGGCACAAGGACGTCGACATCCTCTTCAGCAGCACCACTCACGAAACCGACTGGTGGGTCCTGCACCGCACCGACGACTTCGACCCGGGCAGCATCGACGACCTCGTTGCCGAGTTCGCCCATCGGAACCGCATCCCGCGCAGCCGAGCCCGTCAGATCGTCGCTGCGTACGACGTGGACGGACGCACTCCGGTCGAAGTCCGCGGGGCACTCCTCACCGACTTCTCCTTCACGTTGCCGCAGACGCGTGGTGCACTCGCGCACGCAGCCGCGGGCGGAAACGCCCACCTGCTCTCGGTCGGGCCCGTCGAGGGAGCGCACGCGGTGCACGGAACCGAGATGTACGGCATCGTCGGCCGGACAAAGCCCGGCGCGAGTGACGCACAGGTCCTCCGAGACACCTTCGTCCGTGACACGCTGCTCGCGCTCGCATCCGGCGACGCCGGTGCGCTGTGGGAACCTGTCGGCGCGGTGCCGATCGTCATGGGGGTCGGCGACATGCCCTACGACGCCACCGCCCACGCAGAAGCAGTCCTTGAGACCTTCTCAGGGGTGGAGCGGCCGTAGCAGATCCACCGGGGCGGGGCTGCCTCCACATCCGGGGCCGCTGCCCCTTCCACTGACCCGGGCTCAGTCGAACCGGATCGGGGTGCCGACGGGCAGCGCCGCCAGGGTGCGGGTCATCTCCGCCGAGATCCGGACGCAGCCGTGCGAGCTGCCCGTCGGGTCCGGGTAGTAGTGCAACGCGGTCAGCGCGGCGTTGCCGCCGTACGACGGGATCCGGGACGAGTGCGCCCCGGTCAGGATGATGGGGTTGCCCTGCGTGTACGCGACGCGGGTGTCGACGTACGCCGCCTCGACGTAGGTGGCGGTGTCGGCCGGTGTGGGGTCCTCCGGGGTGCCGAGCCGCGCGGCCTCGGTGGCGGTGACCTTCCCCTTCCGGGTGACGACGGACACGGTGCTCGCCGCGACGTCGACCGTGATCATCCGATCGGTGCGCGTCACGGTGAAGTCGGCGGCCCGGGCCCAGGCGAACGTCGCGCTCGGGGCGTCCGGATCGCCGCCGTCACCGGGGGTGCGGTTGCGGGACGGCGTCGACACCAGGAGCATCCCGCCGTCCCGGCCGGGGGAGCGACCCCACACCGCGGTCGCCGCGGGTCGGTTGATCGTCGACACCAGGTGGGACAGGGTCGCCACCGGCCGGGCGTGGCTCGACGGGCTCGCGTACAGGGCGACGAGCGGCGTCCGCGGGGTCGCGGTCTGCCACGTGTCCTCGGGCTCCACGTCCCCGCCGTCGAGCAACTGCGGCACGACGGCGTCGTGGAACGCCAACGGCAGCGCGGCCAGGGTCGCGTCGGACGGTGCAGCGGGGACGGCCGCGAGCGTCGGCTTCGGTTTCGGCGTGGCGCTCAGGGTCGGTGTCGTCGTGGCCCAGGCCGCGCGGGTCGGCTCCGGTGCTGGCGACCCGACGGTCACCCCCACCACGACGGCAGCGACGGCGAGCACCACCACCCCGGCAGTCGTCGCGATCCAGGTGTTGCGTCGCATGGTGCTTCCCCCTCGGTCGATCCGTCAGCGTTCGGTGACGGTGCCGCCCTCGACCCGCCACTGCCGGTCGAGTCGGACGGTCTCCAGCATGCGCCGGTCGTGTGTGACGAGCAGCAGGGTCCCGTCGTAGGACTCCAGTGCCTGCTCGAGCTGCTCGATCGCGGTGAGGTCCAGGTGGTTGGTCGGTTCGTCGAGGACGAGCACGTTCACCCCGCGGGCCTGCAGCAGCGCGAGTCCGGCCCGGGTGCGCTCGCCGGGGGAGAGCGCCGAGGCCGGTCGGCCGACGTGGTCCGCCTTCAGCCCGAACTTCGCGAGCAGCGTCCGGACGTCGGCGGTCGTGTACTCGGGGACGATCGCCTCGAACGCCGCTGCCAGGGGCTGGTCACCGGTGAACGCCGCACGCGCCTGGTCGACCTCGCCGACCGCGACGCTGGACCCGAGCGAGGCCGTGCCCGTCGTCGGCGCCTGCTTGCCGAGCAGCGCCCGCAGGAGGGTGGACTTGCCGGCGCCGTTCGGGCCGGTGATGCCGATCCGGTCACCGCCGTCGACCTGCAGCGAGACCGGGCCGAGGGTGAAGTCGCCCTGGGTGAACGTGGCGTCCGACAACGTCGCGACGACGGCCGACGACCGGGGTGCGCTGCCGATCGTGAACTCGAGCTGCCACTCCTTGCGCGGCTCCTCGACCTCGTCGAGCCGGGCGATGCGGGACTCCATCTGCCGGACCTTCTGCGCCTGCTTCTCGCTCGACTCCGAGGCGGCACGACGGCGGATCTTGTCGTTGTCCGGGCTCTTCTTCATGGCGTTCCGCACACCCTGGCTCGACCACTCGCGCTGCGTCCGTGCCCGCGAGACCAGGTCGGCCTTCGTCGACGCGAACTCGTCGTACGCGTCACGCTTGTGCTGCCGGGCGATCTCGCGCTCCTCGAGGAACGAGTCGTACCCGCCGCCGAACAACCGGTTCGACGACTGCGCCAGGTCGAGCTCGAGCACCGAGGTCACCGAGCGCGCCAGGAACTCACGGTCGTGGCTGACGAGCACCACCCCGCCGCGCAGCCCGCGCACGAACGCCTCGAGCCGGTCGAGGCCGTCCAGGTCGAGGTCGTTGGTCGGCTCGTCGAGCAGGACGATGTCGAACCGCGACAGCAGCAGCGCGGCGAGCCCGACGCGGGCGACCTGCCCACCGGACATCGCGGTCATCAGGGAGTCCGGGCCGACGCCGTCCGCACCGGAGTCGCCGGTGCCGTGTTCGAGGCCGAGGTCGGCGAGCACCGCCGGGATCCGGTCCTCCAGGTCCGCGGCTCCCGCGGCGAGCCAGCGGTCGAGCGCCGCCGAGTACCGGTCGGCCGCTGCGTCGCCGGCGTCGGGGTCCCCGAGCGCCGCCGCCGCTGCGTCCATCGTCGCCGTCGCCTCGGTGCAGCCGGTCCGCCGCCCGAGGTACGCCGAGACGGTCTCGCCCGCGATGCGCTCGTGCTCCTGGGGGAGCCACCCCACGAACGCGTCCGTCGGTGCCAGGGACACCGTGCCGGCCAGCGGCTCGTCGACCCCGGCCAGCAGTCGGAGCAGCGTGGACTTGCCGGCACCGTTCACACCGACGACCCCGATCACGTCGCCCGGCGCCACCGTCAGGTCGAGGGAGTCGAACAGCGTGCGAGCGGCGTACCCGCCGGACAGGCCCTTGGCGACGAGCGTGGCGGTCATGCGCCCATCGTCCCACGCGGAGCGGGCACCCCACGTGCAGCAGACTGGGCCGATGGACTCCTGCGTCTTCTGTGCCGTGATCGCCGGTGACCAACCCGCCGTGTGGGTCGAGCGCGAGGAGCACGCCGTCGCCTTCGCACCCCTGCCCGACTCGGCGCTGGCTCCCGGCCACACCCTGGTCGTGCCGGTCGAGCACACCGCCGACCTGCTCAGTGCAGGACCCACGGCACTCGCCGCCACCACGGCACTGGCGCAGCGCGTCGCCCGTGCGATGAAGGGGGCGCTCGGCGCGACCGGGACCGTCGTGCTGCAGGCATCGGGCGCGGACGCCGGCCAGAGCGTGCCGCACCTGCACCTCCACGTCGTGCCGTGCTGGCCGGACGACGCCACGACGCACTGGCCGGAGCGACGATCGGCGCACGTGGTCGACGGTGACCCGCACGCGCTCCTCGCCGAGATGTTCGAGTAGTCGCCCGAGCAGACCCTGCCCGGCCCGGCGCGACCCTCAGCCCCTGGGTACCAACCGACCCGCACCCACCGGCAGCAGTCCGCCCCGGTACTCGAGCGCCGTCGCGCCGCCGACCGGCACCGATGCCGCTCCGAACCGCCACGCGCGGTTGAACAGGTACACGCCGATCACCGTGTCGCCGTCGTCCGGCACCGCCCACGTGCCGGTGCCCCACTGGGCCGGGTGCCCCACACCGTCGACGGTGACGGTCGGCCGGGCGAACCAGGCGAACAGGGGACGGACGAGCCGGAGTTCGATCCGGCGCTTCGTCGTGCCGGAGGGGAGAGTGGTGTCCACCGTCGAAGGATACGGGCCACCGCCGCCTAGGCTCGGAGCCGTGTTCGAACTCCACCACCTCTCCGCACAGGAACTCTGGGACTGGATCCGCCGGGGCGAGGCGACCGCCCTCGAGGTCACCGAGCACTACCTGTCCCGCGTGGAACGCCTGGACGCCGGACTCGGCGCCTTCGTGACGGTCACCGCGGACGCGGCCCGGGCCCGAGCCGATCGCCTCGGCCACCTGGTGCCGACGTCGAGACCGTTGTGGGGCCTCCCGTCCGCCGACAAGGACCTGTACGACCGCGCCGGCGTCCCCACGCGGAACGGCACCGCGAGCCTGCCGGAGCGTCCCGCGTCGGCCGACCACCCGCTCGTCGCCGCGCTCGACGCGGCCGGCACCGTCAGCCTCGGCAAGACCGCGTCACCGGAGTTCGGCATGTCCTCGTCGTCCGAGACCCGGCTCGGCGTGACGCGGAACCCCTACGACACCGCGCGCGCGCCGGGCGGGTCGTCGAGCGGCGCGGCCGTCGCCGTCGCCGCCGGACTGTTGCCCGCCGCGGTCGGGTCGGACGGCGGCGGATCGGTGCGGATCCCCGCCGCGGCGACCGGGCTCGTCGGCCTGAAGCCGAGCCGCGGCCGCGTGCCGTCGATGCCCGGCCGCTCCGGCGTCGGCGGCCTGTCCGTGGCAGGGCCGCTCACCCGGTCCGTCGCCGACGCGGGCATGCTGCTCGACGCGCTGGTCGCGCCGACCGGGCTGCCGGAGCCGTCGCCCTACGCGCTCGTCACCCCCGACGTCGGCGAGGGGCCGTTCACCGCGGCGGCCGTCCGCGGCGAGGGCCGGTTCGTCGTCGGGGTGCTCGACGGCTCGCCGTGGGACGACACCGTCGACGTGGTCATCGACCCCGCTGCACGGGCCGCCGTGGAGACCGCCGTGCGGGTGCTCGGCGAGGTCGGGCACGGCGTCGAGGACGTCCGGATGCCCCGTGTGCCGTACGCCGACGCGTTCCGGGTGGCGTGGGAGAGCTCGGCCGCCCGCCTGCCGCAGGTGCCCGGCATCGACCTGTCGTCGCTGACCCCGCTCGTGGCGTGGCTCGTGGCCCGCGGACGGGCACTGTCCAACACGCAGGTCCTCGACGCGATGACGACGCTCGACACCTTCTCGACGACGCTCATCGGCGCGTTCGACCGGTTCGACGCGGTGCTCACGCCGACCCTCGCGATGACGCCGCGGCCCCTCGGCTGGTACGGCGACGACCCGGACGAGGACTTCCGCCGCCAGTGCGCCTACTCACCGTGGACGTCGATGGCGAACGTGTCCGGGCTCCCCGCGATCACCCTGCCGGTCGGCGTGACCGACGACGACCACCCCGACGGTGGCGGGCTGCCGATGGGCGTGCAGCTGATCGGACGCCCCGGCGGCGAGCGCGTCCTGCTCGCGATCGGCGCGCAGCTCGAGCGCCGGTTGCGCTGGCAGCGGCGGCACCCGGCTGCCTGGACCGCCTGACGGGAGGCGCGGGGCCGCTCCGGTGCGCGGGGTGCGGGGGCGCGGCGCACCGTGCGCGCGTGCGCGCGGCGCACCGTGCGGCGTTGTCCGGCTGGTGCGGGGTTGCTTGCTCGATGCGGCCTTGTAGGCCGGCTCTGTGCGGGCAAGCTCGCACGGAGTGGCGGGGTGCGCACGGTGCGGTGGACTCGTGTGCGTCTGGTCTGGAGGCGCGGGGCGGGCTGGTGCCGTGCCTCCTGTCTGGCGCACGGTGCGGTTTCGTGCATGTGGTGCGGCGTTGCTTGTTCGGTGTGGCCTTGTAGGCCGGCTCTGTGCGGGCAAGCCCGCACGAGATCGCTGGGCGCGCACGGTGCGGTTTCATGCGTGTGGTGCGGGGTTGCTTGCTCGGTGCGGCCTTGTAGGCCGGCTCTGTGCGCGCAAGCCCGCACCGAGTGGCGGGGCGCGCACAGAGCCGGCCTACAAGGCCGCACCG
>NZ_QKTE01000029.1:0-37046 GCF_003234735.1 Curtobacterium sp. MCLR17_040
GGCAAGGTCGCCGCGGCCAACGCGTTCCTGTTCGAGCTGCACGGCGGCTCCCTCAAGCCCCTCCAGCTCGAGGGCGACAACGCCATCCTCACCGGCACCACCGTCCACATCAGCGAAGACGCCGCCGGCCTGCTGAACAAGACCTTCGGCACCGACGCCGTCAAGCGCGGCCTCCTCGTCGGCACCGCCACCATCACCGCACAGATCAAGTAACACCTGCCGCAACACCGCACGACGAGCACCACCGCACGACGCGAAGAGTCGCTCCGCCGATCAGGGCGGAGCGGCTCTTCGTCGTTCGCGGTACCGCCCCGGTACCGCTTCTCCCAGTGGCCGAGCCTACGATCGAGCGAATGCCCGCTCCTCGCTCGACCCAGACCGACGACCGACCCGGGCCGGACGACTTCATCCGCGTCCGTGGCGCCCGCGAGAACAACCTGCGCGACGTCGACGTGGACATCCCCCGCGACCGGATCGTCGCGTTCACCGGCGTCTCCGGCTCCGGCAAGTCCTCGCTCGCCTTCGGCACCGTCTTCGCCGAGGCCCAGCGCCGGTTCCTCGAGTCCGTCGCCCCGTACGCGCGGCGGCTGATCGCGCAGGGTTCCACCCCGCACGTCGACTCGATCACCGGACTGCCGCCCGCCGTCGCCCTGCAGCAGCGTCGCGGCGCCCCGAGCTCCCGTTCCACCGTCGGCACCATGACCACGCTGTCGAACTCGATGCGCATGCTCTACTCGCGCGCCGGCACGTACCCGTCCGGCGCCGACCGGCTCGAATCGGACTCCTTCTCGCCGAACACCGTCGCCGGCGCCTGCCCGCGGTGCCACGGCATCGGGACCGCGCACGAGGTCACTGAGGCATCGGCCGTGCACGATCCGTCGCTGAGCATCCGCGACGGCGCGATCACCGCCTGGCCCGGTGCGTGGCAGGGCAAGAACCTGCGCGACGTCACCGCGGTGCTCGGCTACGACATCGAGCGCCCGTGGCGTGAGCTGTCGCGCGAGGACCGTGACTGGCTGCTCTTCACCGAGGAACAGCCCGTCGTGCAGGTGCAGCCGAAGCGCGACCGCGTCGCGAAGCCCTACAAGGGCCGGTTCTGGAGCGCTCGCCAGTTCGTCCTGCACACCCTCGCCGACTCGCAGAGCGAGACCCAGCGCAAGAAGGTGCTGCAGTTCGTCGAGTCCGGCCCGTGCGGGCTCTGCGGCGGCACCGGCCTGACCCGAGCCGCCCTCGCCGTGACGATCGGCGGCCACTCGATCGCCGAGCTGAACGCGCTGCCGCTGACCGGCCTCGCCGACGTCCTGCGCCCGATCGCGGCGATCACGGACGCGGCAGCGGCGACGTCGCGGGCATCGTCCGGCGAGCACACCGAGGTCGCCGTGGCGATCTCCCGCGACCTGCTCACCCGCGTCGAGGTCCTGGTCGGCCTGGGTCTCGGTTACCTCGCGCTCGACCGCGCCACCCCGACGCTCTCCCCCGGCGAGAGTCAGCGGCTGCGGATCGCGACGCAGCTGCGCTCCGGCCTGTTCGGCGTCGTCTACGTGCTCGACGAACCGAGCGCCGGGCTGCACCCTGCCGATGCCGAGTCCCTCGTCGACGTCCTCGACGACCTGCGTGCCGGCGGCAACAGCGTCTTCGTCGTCGAACACGACATGAGCATCGTGCGCCGAGCCGACTGGATCGTCGACGTCGGCCCCCGCGCGGGCACCGGCGGCGGCACCGTCCTGTACAGCGGCCCGGTCGCCGGACTGGCCGAGGTCGAGGCGTCGGTCACCCGGCGCTTCCTGGAGCCCCGGCAGCCGACCGCCGACCGTGCCGTCCGGACCCCGATCGGCACCCTCCAACTCCGCGACCTCACCCTGCACAACCTGCGGGGGCTCGACGTCGACCTGCCGCTCGGTGTCCTCACCGCGGTCACCGGGGTCAGCGGGTCCGGCAAGTCGTCACTCGTCGGTGGCGTGCTGCCCGGCGTCGCGACGTCGCACCCGCTCATCGACCGCGTCGTGCAGGTCGACCAGAAGCCGATCGGCCGGACCCCCCGCTCGAACCTCGCCACCTACACCGGCCTGTTCGACGCGGTCCGGGCCGCCTTCGCCCAGACCGACGAGGCCAAGGCCCGCGGTTGGGGCGCCGGGCGGTTCTCGTTCAACGTCGCCGGCGGCCGGTGCGAGGTCTGCCAGGGCGAGGGGTCGGTGTCCGTCGAACTCCTCTTCCTGCCCGGCAGCTGGGCCCCGTGCCCCGAGTGCCACGGCTCCCGCTACACCGCCGAGACGCTCGAGGTCCGGTGGAACGGGGCGTCCATCGCCGACGTCCTCGGCATGACCGTCGACCAAGCGGCGCCGTTCCTGGCGTCCCTGCCCGCAGCCGGACGCGGACTCGAGACCCTCCGCGAGGTCGGCCTCGGCTACCTGCGACTCGGCCAGCCCGCCCCGGAGCTGTCCGGCGGCGAGGCGCAGCGCATCAAGCTCGCCACGGAACTGCAGCGTGCGCGGACCGGCCACACCCTGTACCTGCTCGATGAGCCCACCACCGGCCTGCACCCGGCCGACGTCGAGCTGCTCACCGCCCAGCTCGCCCGCCTGACCGACGCGGGCAACACGGTCGTCGTGGTGGAGCACGCCATGGACGTCGTCGCGAGCGCCGACCACGTCATCGACATGGGCCCGTCCGGCGGTGTCGAGGGTGGCCAGGTGGTCGCCTCCGGCACGCCCGTCGAGGTCGCCGCCTCGACCACCAGCCGGACCGCCCCGTACCTGCGGGACCAGCTCGGTCGCTGATGCAGAAGTGCCCGCCAGGATCGCTCCTGACGGGCACTTCGTGGCTGCCGCTGGTTACCGCTGGACCGCTTCCGGGGCGTCGTCGCGGAAGAAGTCGCTACCACTGTGCGTGTAGCCGACCTCACCCGTCCGACGCCACTGCTTGCGGACGCGCTTGAAGGTGGTGATGCGTGCAGGTTCGACGTTCTCGTCGCTCGTGTAGGCGCTCATGGCTGATCTCCCTGTGTGATTGGCCGTGGTTCCTTGGCCCCCCGGGATGGAGGCTAGCGAGGGGCTCGGAGGCGAGTTCGCGATCCGTCCCGGAACGTCCGTGGAACGCAATTCCGGCCATGCCGAGAGCCGGATCGCGCCCCTCCGGCACCGGGAGGCTCGTACGCCCCGAACTAGGATCCCCTCATGACCGGCGAGACACCCGACGTCGCGACGTCACTCGCGGCCATCAACGAACGGCTGACAGCGCTCGAGGCGTTGGCAACCGACCGGCGGGGCGACGACGACACCGCGTCCACGTTCTGGGTGCTCGACGGGCTCCGTCGGGCGGAATCGCCGTCCGTCGTGTACGCCGGCCTGGTGCCGACCTCTGACAACCGCCAGACGGAGTGGCAGGTCGGGTCCGCGGTTGGCGATCTGGAAGCGCTGCAGTGGGACTCCCTCGCACCGGGCATGGCGGCACTCGGCCATCCGCTCCGGCTCCGGATCCTCCAACTCGTGCACAACGGCGAGGACCGCGTCGCAGACCTCGCCGCAGCACCGGGCATGGGTACCACGGGACAGATCTACCACCACGTGCACCTCTTGGCAGATGCCGGGTGGCTCGTGCCCGCGGGACGGTCTCGCTACGCGATCCCCGCCGAGCGGATCGTCCCCCTCCTCACGCTCATCGCGATCGTCGCTCCCGTTTGAACAAGTGACGATCTGCCCCTTGCCCTCGGGTGCAGCGCATGGCTAGATTACGGTTCATTCGGATGTTTTCTGAAAATCCGTACATTGCTTGGGGGGCAAGCAGCATGTGCACGTGCGTGGGCACCCCGAGCTCGAACCGCTGAAAACGGCGGAAGGGAAAGCTCGGAGATGAAGAACAGGAATCGCAGGGTCCTCCTCGGTGGAGTGGCCGTAGCCGTGGTGATCGGTGCGGGATCGATCGGAACCTCAGCAGCAACCGCGGCAGACACCGCAGAACGGTCGGTCGTCGCGCAGGCTGCGTCGGTCGGCACGCCAGCCAAGAGCAGTGCTCAGCCTGCTGCACCGGTCGCCGTCGCAACCGCGCTCGCGCGGGGGTTCACCGCTGCCAAGGCTCCGCAGGCGGTCTCGCAGGCAGCACGTCAGGGGTCGTTCCTCCAGGGACTCGGCTTCCTCGCCTCGACGCCCGTGAACGCCGACGCGAGCGCACTGCAGGACGCGTACTTCGACCGTTGAGCAGTCGCCGGGCGGTGAGCATGGAGCTCGCCGCCCGGCCTCCCCAAGGAGACCCCCAATGCCAACTGACCTCGATCAGCCGGAGAACCGCCCTGTGCGCCGCCGCCTGCGCGGTGCTGCGGTCGCGCTGAGCCTCGGAGTGGTCACACTCTTCGTCGGCTCTGCGCTCTTGCTCGCCGGACCGACCACCCCGCTGACGTTCCGGTTCGCCGGTCCCGTGAGCACCGTCATGCTGCCCCACTTCCCGCAGAACTGGAGCCTGTTCGCGCCGGATCCCCTCAGCGAGGAACGTGGGTTCGCCGCACGCTTCCGCTGCGAGGACGGATCAGAGACCAAGTTCGAAGACGTCACGACCGAGGTGATCACGGCGCTGCAACGGCAGCGCGTCTTCCCCAGCAGGGAGTCCCGCATCATCGGGAACGGGATCCTCGAACGGTTCAAGGAAGATCCGATCCTCAAGGACATCCGCGCTGAGGGAGACGAGCGCGTCCTCGATTCCACGACCGCGGAGGAGATAACCGCTGAAGAGACCGAGGCGCAGGAACGGGCCCAGCTGATGCTCGCGAGGTACAGCGTCGGTGTCCGACCGGACGCCTGCGGCGGCGATACGGTCCGGGCGGTCGAGCTGCGTTACGTGTTCCACGTCCTCCCCGGTTGGTCGAGCAGGCGGGACCTCAGCGCAACGGGAGACGTGACGTACTTCGACTCGGGATGGACCCAGCTGTGAGCGCGATCCGAGGAGCACTCGTCCAACTGACCGTCTGGATGACCGCGGCTCCACGAGCAGCCACTGCCCTCGCCGTCCTCCGGATCGTCGTCGGCGTGCTGGCACTCGTCTACTACCTCCGTGACTACGGCCAACGGCACCTCTTCTTCGGTCCGGACGGCGTCTACGGGAGCGATGCCGTCGCCGCGACGACGCGGGAACTCGGCACCTTCAACCTCTACTCGCTGTCCGACTCGCCGGTGTACTTCGAGGTCGTCTTCCACGCTGCGATCCTCGCGGCGGCCGCTGTGACCATCGGCTTCGGCGGCCGCTGGGCGATCGCGGTCCACTACGTGCTCCTCTGGTCCACCTACGGCCAGAACCCGGCGCTGCTGGACGGGGGAGACAACCTGCAGATGATCGTCGTCCCAGCGTTGGTGCTCACCGAGTGCACTTCCCGACTGGGCGTGCACATCCGGCCGCGGGTCAACACACCCGGCCTCGTCCGTTCGACCCTGCACAACACCGGCCTCCTGCTCATCGCCGGTCAGATCTGCGTCGTCTACCTGATGTCCGGCCTCTACAAGGTGCAGGGCCCGCTCTGGCAGGACGGGACGGCGCTCTACTCGATCCTCCGAGTGCCTGACTTCTACTTCCCGGGGGTCACGGAGCTGCTCTTCGCCTCCGACACGCTGCTCGTCCTGGGTGCGTACGGAACCGTTCTCAGCTCGATCGCCTTCCCGGTGCTGATCATCTTCCGACGAGGCCGTCTCCCGGCCGTGCTCATGATGACCGCGTTCCACCTGAGCATCGCGTTCTTCATGGGCTTGACCGCCTTCGCTGCGATCATGGTTGCCTGCGACCTGGTCTTCGTGAGTGGGCACGTCGAGCGTGTGCTCGTCCGAGCGCGTTCATCCATCGGACCGCTCCGCTTCCGCCCCAGCCGGGTGCGGGGTTCGACACCAGTTCCCGACACGACCAGATCAGGAGTACGAGCGTGACCGCTGCGAACCGAGCCGTGATCATCGACGCAGGGGGCGACGTCACCGCCGACCTCGGCGATCGCTACGAAGCGGGCGCGCTGGTGGAGTGGGCGAGCGTGACGAAGACCGTGACCGCCGCCGCCGTACTCGTCCTCCTCGCTGAACGGGACATCCCACGGGACACCCCCGCCCGGGACCTGTTGCCGGACGTCCCCGACGACGCCACCTACACGGTCGACGACTTGATCCGACACCGCTCGGGCCTGCCCCGTGTGCACCAGGGCATGTCGGCCGGGATCGTCGGCGACCCGTACGCGGACGTGTCCGAGGCGGACATCACGCGTGCGCTGCGCCAGACCCCGACGACACCGGGTGAGCGGGACTACTCCAACCTCGGCTACGCGGTGCTCGGTCGGCTGCTCGAGCACGTCGCGCAGGAGGCATGGTCCACGGTCGCCGAGCGGACGGTCCTGGCTCCGCTCGGCATCACCAGCGCCACCCTCGACCCGGCACCCGAACGACGAACCCTGCTCCGGTCGTGGCGGGGCCGCCCCCGTGCACCCTGGACCATCGGATCAGGTCCCTACGCACCGGCCGGCGGGATCTGGTCGACCATGTCCGACCTCCTGCGATTCGGCGTGGGGATCGGACGCATCGAGCCGGACTTCCTGGCGTGGGAGCACCGCGACGGGCTGATCTGGCACAGCGGGCAGACACGGGACGCCGGCGTCTGTCTGCTCCGTCACGGCGACGTCACGATCGCGTCGCACGCCCTCGGCGCAGCGCCCGGAGCTGCCGACCGGCTCGCCGTCCGACGCCTCCGTGCCGTGGGAGTCGTCGCGTGAGCGCCGGCACGCGAGCTGGAGATGTCCTGCAAGTGGCCCTGGAAGACTCCCGGCAGAGCTCGTTCAAGCGTCTGGCCCGGACGACGGCGGCATTGGCCCTGGCCGCGATGGGCGGTGCCGGTGAGGACTTCCTGCCGAGCTTCGACCTGGTCGTCCGCCGTCGTGACGACGGCGCGGAGGTCCTCAGGACGCGAGCCGGAGACGCGGATCAGGCCGAACGGCTCCTCGAGACCGTGGAACGAGACCTGGACGAGAAGGACGTCACGACGTTCGTCAGCGAGTGGCGCGTCATCGAGCGCTGAGGGAGCGCGCGGGCGGACTCAGGAACGCAGGCCGAGCACCAGGTCGTGGACCACGCGCGCTGCGCGTGCCGCGGCGTCGTCCAGGTGCTCACGGAACTCGGCGCCGTCCGGCGCGCAGAGGTCGCTGATGCACCGGACCGACACGAACGGCATGTCGTGCACGTGGGCGAACTGCGCGATCGCGGCCGACTCCATGTCGACCGCGGCCACCTCAGGAAACGCGACCCGGAGTGCGCGGGCACGACCCTCGGTCACGAAGACCTCGCTCGAGCCGATCGTCGCCGACCGCAGCGGCCACGCGATGTCGGCGCCCATCGCGAGCTCGACGAGCCGGGCGTCCGGCGCGTAGCCGGTCGGCATGCCGGGGACCTGGCCGAGGGCGTAGCCGAACGCGGTGGCGTCGGCGTTGAGGTTGACGTACCGGTCGCCGACCACGACGTCACCGATGGCGACACCGTGCATGAGCCCGCCGGCGGTCCCGACGCTGATCACCGGGATACCCGGGCCGAAGTCGTGGAAGCCGTGGGCGACCGCGGCCGTGGCGTTCGTGAAGCCGATGCCGCTGCGGCGCACGACGACCGTGGCGCCGCCGATGTCGAGCAGCTGGTGCGGGTCGTGGCCACCGACGGGGCCGTCGAGGACGGGGACACCGCCGAACAGGTCGGCGAAGGCCGAGACCTCTTCGCTCATGGCCGCGATGATGATCGCGACGGGTTGCTGCTGCACTGATCGATCCTCCCACGCCGGGCGCGCGCGGACGTGCAGGTCGGATCGTCGAAGGTGCTAGCGGCGGGGGTCCTGGCGGGCCAGCTCGTCGGCGACGAAGGCGGCGAGCGCGTCGGCGCCGAAGTGGTCGTCGGCGGTGATGGTGACGACGGTGCCGGAGTCGTTGCTCGCCTCGGTCTCGTCGAACAGCAGCATCTGACCGTACGCACCGTGCAGCCGCCAGAGTCGACCGGGGCCACCCCACCCGGCCATCGCGTACCGCTCGTAGCCGGGGCCGGTCCCCTCGCGCTCGACCCAGTCGGTGTGCATCGCGTCGCACCACCGCGCGCTGACGATCCGCTGTCCGTCGACGACCCCGCGGTCGCGGATCAGGCGTCCGATGCGGGCGAGCTCCTCGGTGCGGAGCGACAGTCCCTCGCCGCCGGCGACGAACCCGTTCGGGCAGCGTTGCCACTCGACGTCCTGGATGCCGAGCGGCGCGAACAGTCGCTCGGTGACGAACGCGCCGACGTCGCCGACCCGGGTCTCGAGCACGCGCATCGCCGTGTAGGTGCTGGCGTTCGCGTACTGGAACACCCGGCCGCGGGACGGTCGCCGCAGGAACTCGGCCGCCAGGTCCGGCCAGTCCGTCAGCTCGGTCGCCGACCAGGGCATGTCGATCCCGCTGGTCATGGTGAGCAGGTGGCGGAGGGTCAGCCGGTCGACGCCGCCGCCGAGCGCGAGCCCGGTCTCCGTACCGAGGCCGGTGCCGACCAGGGACGTCGCGATCGGTTCGTCGACGTCGACCAGGCCGTCGTCGGCCGCGATGCCGGTGGCCAGGACGCAGACGCCCTTCGCGGCGGAGTGGATCTCGCGTCGGACGTCGGGGGTCCAGCGGTGCTCGGCGACGTCGTCCGCGGTGCTCTCGGCGCCCGGAGCCGCAGTCCGCGTGCGCACGTGGATGCCGTGTGCGGCGAACCCGGTGGTGTCGATGTGCCGGACGACGGCGTCGAGGATGGTCGCGGCGGTGTGCACACCCCCATCCTCTCGTGGCCGAGCAGCTGCGGGCACGGGCAGGGGCCGCCGCGTACCGTCCGGCTCGTGTCCGACGAACAGCCCCGCCGCCCCGATCCCACCCGCGTCGGCGACCAGCCCGCACTCCGGACGGCGTCGGGCTCGAACTGGCTCGTGTGGGGAGCCGTCACGGCCGTGATCGTCGCCGCGGTGATGGTGCTCATGGCGATCCGTGCGCCGGCGATCGGCTGGCCGGCGCTCGTGCTCGTCGTCGTGTTGTTCGTGACGATGGTCGTGGTGCGGGCCGCCGTCCGGCCGCAGCGCACCCGACTCGTCACCCTGGCCCTGCTCGACCTCGGCATCGTGGTCGTCGGACTGGTGGCGACCCTGGCGGTCCTGTACTCGTCGCCGGTCGGCTGATGCCGTGATGGCATGTTGATAACGGTTCTCACTAAGATGGTGTGCAGCGACCACACCACGGTGGCCGTTCCATCGACGCAGCCGCAGCTGCTGGGAAGACCGACCCCATGCCAGCACCACACCCCACCGAGACCCTCGACGCCCTCGTGGTCGGAGCCGGACCGGCAGGCGTCGGCACCGGCCTGGCACTCCACGCCGTCGACGGCCTGCTGTTCGGCGTCGTCGAACGCGGCGTCGTCGGAGACACGTTCCGTCGGTGGCCGGAGCACCAGCGGTTCCTGACGCCGTCCTTCACCGGCAACGGGTTCGGGGCCACCGACCTCAACGCGGTCCACCCGCGCACCTCACCCGCCTACAGCCTGGGGACCGACTACCCCTCTGGGCCCGAGTACGCCCGGTACCTGCGTGGCGTCGTCACGGCCTTCCACCTGCCGACCCTGCTCGACACCGAGGTCGAGCGCATCGAGCCGGACGACGACGGCTTCCGCGTGACCACGAGCCGCGGCCCCGTCATCACCCGGAACGTAGTCTGGGCCGGCGGCGAGTTCTCCGACCCGATCCTGCCCCGCTGCGCCGGCACCTCGCTCGGGGTGCACGCGTCCGCCGAGGCAGCCTGGGTGGCGCGGTCCGGACACGTGGTGGTCGTGGGTGGCTTCGAGTCCGGCATCGACCTGGCGTGCCACCACGTCGAACAGGGGGCGACGGTGACGGTCGTCGACCCGTCCCACCCCTGGGACGCCGGCAGCGGGTCGGACCCGTCGTTCCGCCTCGCCCCGCGGACCCGTCAACGGCTCGCGGCCGCACGGGCCAGTGGACGCCTCACCCTGGTCGACGACGGCCAGGTCACCGGCGTCAAACGATCCGGAGAGGGGTTCACCGTCGGCGTCGCCGGACGGACCGCCCTGGTGGCGGACGCGCCACCGATCCTCGCCACCGGGTACGGCCCGGGGCTCGGGCCGGCCGCGAGCCTGTTCGACACCCGCGCGGACGGCTGGCCGCTGCTCACCGAGGACGACGAGTCGACCACCACGCCCGGACTCTTCCTGGCCGGCACCGCGCTCCGGCACGGCGCACTGCAGTTCTGCTTCGTCTACAAGTTCCGGCAGCGGTTCGCCCACGTCGCCCGCGTCATCGGCGAACGAGCAGGGCGCGACTGCGGTGCCCTGCAAGAGTGGGACGACGCCGGGATGCTCACCGACGACCTGAGCTGCTGTGGTGTCGAATGCGCGTGCTGATGCCGGCACAGCGGCCTGCCCGCCCCGCCGGTGCACGACTCTGGGCCACCCCCGCGATCGTCGGCGGCGCCATCCTGGTCGGATCGGTGATCGGCGGCGCCTCACCCTCGGCCGGCGACGCGATGGGGTCGGTGGTGGACGCGTTGGTGATCACCCTGGTCGTCGCCCTGTTCGTCGACGTCCCCCTGCACCGCCTGCCACGGACGCCCGGCGCCTGGAAGGTCATCGGCATCGCCTGGAGCATGAACTTCCTGCTCGCCCCGCTCGTCGCGTTCCTGCTCACGCGCGTGGCCCTGCCCGGACACCCGGCAGTCCAGCTCGGCGTGATGCTGTACTTCCTGGCGCCCTGCACCGATTGGTTCCTGGCGTTCACCCGACTGAGCGACGGCGACACCGCCGTTGGGGCGACCCTGCTGCCGATCAACATGGTCACCCAGCTGCTGCTGTTCCCGGTGTGGATCACGGTCCTGGGCGGCAACGTCGGCATCGACGCCGTGGGCACCATCGGCACCCTGCTGCAGTGGTTCGTCCTGCCCGCCGCGATCGCCGTGGTGATCCGCCTCGGGATCTCGCTCCTGCCGGACGGCGCTCGAGCCCGCGCCGCCGCCCTGCCCGGCCGCGCGGTCCCCTGGATCGTGGGCGCGATGGTCGACGGGCTCTTCGCCTCGCACATCGGGCTGCTGCTGGCGAACCTGCCGGTGTTCGTCGCCGTGCTGGGGTGCGCGGTGGTCTTCTTCGCCGTCACGTTCATCGCAGCCGAGTGGGCGTCACGCCTCGCCGCCCTGTCGTACCCGCGGTCGGCGCTGCTCGCGATGACGACGGCGGCCCGCAACGCACCCCTGATGATCGGGCTGACGAGCGCCGCACTCCCCCACCAGCCACTGGTCACCACGGCGATCGTCGTCGGCATGCTCGTCGAGTTCCCGCACCTGCTCGCGGTCCGCCACCTGCTGCTGCGTCGGCGACGTGGTCAGCACGCCGGGCGACGTCTGCGCGGCACCGCCGCATGGGGGCACCCGTGACGCACCGGGTCCGACTCGTCGTCGTCCCGACCGAGCGGCGGGTGATCGAGACCGAGCACGACGACCGGCGGACGGCGCTCCTGCTGGCGCTGGGCCAGGTGCCGCTCGGGTACACGGTCACCGACGTCGACGTGCTGCCGGAGCACGGGGACACCGAGTCCGACCCCGCGGAGCCGGGCCGACGCTGAGCCGGCCGTCAGCGGCGGACGAGCACCCCGGCGACGAGTCGGAGCAGCAGGGCGACCACGCCGACCACGGCGATGCCGACCGACACGACCGTCGCCATCAGCAGTCGAAGGCCGTCCGGCACGGCCGTCTCGTCGGACGTGGGGAGGAACGCCGTCGCGACGAACACGCAGCCCGCGGCGATCAGGAACAACACCCCGATGATCGTCACGGCCCGCAGCGCGGCCGGCGCCGGTTCGTGGTCACCCGGTCGAGCCGGACGAGCCCTGGCCCCCTCGGTCTCCCAGTCCGCCAGTTCCGTCATGGTGGTCCCCCTTCGTCGGGACGATCGTAGGGCCCGGACCGGCCCCGACGCCGCTGGTGCGGCCCGAGACGGTCACGACGCCGGACGGGAGGCCCGTGGCGGGCCCGCCCCGCGCCTCCAGTCCGGTGTCGGTCGCGACCAGTGCACGTGGCCGGCTACGCGCTGTCGGTCACCGTCGGCTGCGCCTGCCGCAGCCCGGTGACCAGGAGGGTCACGATCGTCCGGACGTCGTAGTCGGGGTCCTGGGGGCTCCACGCCACCAGGTCGCCGACGGCCCGGAGCAGCTGGTACGGCGGGGTCGGCGCGGCCACCTCGCCGGACGCCCGCGCGGCGTCGAGCAGCCGGCCGAGCACGGGCACGAGCTCGTCGACGAACAGGGTGTGCAGCGCCGTGAAGCCGTCGGCGTCGCCCTCCCAGACGCGCGCCAGACCGTGCTTGGTGCCGAGGAAGTCGACGAACTGGTGCACCCAGCGCAGCAGGGCGGCGAACGGTGTCGGCTCGGAGTCGAGCAGCGCCGGCCCGGCGTCGACCAGGGCCTCGATCTGGTGCCGGTAGACGGCGACGACCAGGTCCGAACGGGTCGGGAAGTGCCGGTAGAGCGTGCCCACCCCGACACCGGCAGCGGTGGCGACCTCGCGCACCGGTGCGCCGACGCCCGAGGCGGCGAAGACCGCGGCAGCGGCGTCGAGGATCGTGCGCTCGTTGCGCTCGACGTCGCGACGGCGACGCGGCGCGGGGTCGGGCGACGGGGTGCTCATGCCTCGATCATCGCACGACACCGACGCGATGCGGAACAGTGCTCCGCTTCCTCTTGCAATCCGGATCAGTGTTCCGTATCGTTCCGGAACGTCGCTCCGTTTCGGACGACGATCGCTCCGACACGGGCGACACGGCTTCCCGGAAAGGCCCCGCATGGCACCCACAGCACCCCGACCACAGGTCATCAGCGTGCGCCCCGTCACACTCCCCGCACCCTCGCGCGGTCAGGACCTCGAGGTCCGGATCACCGCACCGACGACCGGCACCGACCTGCCCGTCATCGTCTTCGCCCACGGCTTCGGCCAGTCCATGACCGGCGGCGACCCCCTGGTCGACCACTGGACCGCGAACGGCTTCGTCGTCGTCCAACCGACCTTCCTCGACGCGAAGGCCTACGGACTGACGCTCGAGGACCCGCGCTACCCGACCATCTGGCGGACGCGCGTCGACGACCTCGAGCGGGTGCTCGACGACCTCGACCAGATCATCGACGCGGTCCCCGGCCTGAGCGGGCGCGTCGACACCGCGCGCATCGCCGCGGTCGGACACTCGTGGGGCGGACAGTCCGTGGGCATGCTGCTCGGGGCCCGCGTCCTGGACGCCGACGGACGACCGGGCGAGGACCGCACCGACCACCGCGTGCGCGCCGGGGTCCTGCTGTCCACCACCGGGATCGCGCGCGGCGACCTCGTGCCGTTCGCGCAGGAGCACTTCGCGTTCATGAGCCCCGACTTCAGCCAGCTGCACACCCCGTCACTGGTCGTCGCCGGCGACCACGACCAGTCCCAGCTCTCGACGCGAGGCCCGGACTGGTTCACCGACGTCTTCCACCTGAGTCCCGGCGCCCGGCACCTGGTGACCGTTCACGGCGGCGAGCACCTGCTCGGCGGGATCCAGGACTACGAGTCGACCGCCACCACGGACGAGAGCCCCGAGCGTGTGGACCTCGTCCGCCACGCCACGACGGCGTTCCTCCGGACCGAGCTCGGCCTCGCCCCCGACGCGTGGTCGGCGGTCGCCGACGCCGTCGGCCCCGCCACCGCCGACGCGGCCAGCCCTGCTGCCGCCGTCGGCCACATCGAATCGAAGGAGTACCACTCGTGATCACCGACCAGCACCCCCTGCCCAGCGGCTTCACCGCCGCGTCCACCGCCGCCGACGTCCTGCACGGCGTCGACCTGACCGGCCGGAACGTCGTCGTGACCGGCGGACACAGCCGCCTCGGCCGCGAGACCAGCCGCGCCCTTGCGGCGGCCGGCGCCGACGTCACCGTCGCCTCCCGCGACGTCGAGCGGGCATCCGCCGCCGTCGCCGAAGTCCCGGTCATCCGCGTCGACGCCCTCGACCTCACCGACCCCTCGTCGGTCGACGCCTTCGCCGCGCGCTGGTCGGCCTCCGGCCGCCCGCTGCACATGCTCGTGAACAGTGCCGCGATGCTCTTCACCCCGGACCGCCGGCTCGACGACCGCGGCAACGAACTGGCGTTCTCGACGACGCACCTGGGGCACTTCCAGCTCACGCGGGCGCTCCTCCCCGCCCTCCTGGAGGCCCGTGGTGCGCGAGTCCTGACCGTCACCTCCGGTGCGGCGCGGTTCGGGCAGATCCGGTGGGACGACCTGACGTTCGCGCACGGGTACGACCCGGTCACCGCGTACGGGCAGTCGAAGCGGGCGAACGTCCTGTTCACGGTGGAGCTCGACCGGCGTTACGCCGACCAGGGCATCCGCGCCTTCGCCGCGCACCCGGGCGTCATCGTCGGACCCGGCCCGCACGACCCGACGGTGCTCGCGTCGTACCGGGAGCAGGGGCTCGTCGACGACCACGGGGTGACCGTCATAGACCCCGAGGTCGGCAAGAAGACCGTCGAGCAGGGCGCAGCCACGCTCGTGTTCGGTGCCGCGAGCCCGCTGCTCGACGGCGTCGGCGGGGTCTACCTGAAGGACAGCGACGTCGCCGTGATCGACGACCGGGTCCTGCCCCTCACCGCGGACCGCATCCCGTCGGACGCGAACTCGGCGATGCTCGACGCCGACGATGCCCGGCGCCTGTGGGAGGTCAGCGAGGGACTCCTGGTCTGATCGCCGTCGGCCGGGGGCCTCATCTGCCCACTGTTCTCGTCGTCCTCGCTACTGTGTGACGGTGCTGACCGTGCGGATCGAGAGCCCCCGACAGGACGACGTCCTGCACCTGCTGCAGCAGGGCGACGACTACGGACTGAGCCTCTACCCGGCCGAGAACTACCACGCCCTCGACGTCGACGACCTGGACCAGCCCGACGTCACGTTCCTGGTGGCGCGCGAGGACGGCACCGCCCTCGGCACGGTGGCGCTCGTCGACGCCGGCGACGGCACCGGTGAGGTCAAGCGCATGTTCGTGAGCGACGCCGCGCGTGGGCTCGGCGTGGGGACGCGGCTGCTCGACGCCCTGCACGACCGGGCCCGCGCGGTCGGCATCGGGACCGTCCGGCTCGAGACCGGCCTGCCGCAGGCCGCGGCCATCGCGCTGTACCGGAAGGCCGGGTACGCGGACATCCCCCGGTTCGGCCCCTACGTCGACGACCCGACGAGCGTGTGCATGGAGCAGCAGCTCGTCTGACCGGTGGTCGGTCCCGACGTAGGATCGCGTGTGAGCTCCGAGCACCCCGAACCCAGCGGCATCGACCCCGACGACCTGACCGTCGCGCTCCGGGTCCTCGAGCAGCTGCCGTCGATCGACGAGACGCACCCGGACTTCATCCGGGTCCGGCAGGCCACCGCGAAGATGTTCAAGGCCGTCAAGCGTGCGCACCGTCTCGAGAAGCGCGGCGTCATCGCCGAGGCCGACCGCCGGGTGATCGCCGCCACCGCCACCGGGGCCGCCGACCGGATCGACGACGAGACCCGCGGCGTCCCGATCAGCGCCTCGACCGCATCGACGACCGCGGGCACGCTGCTGAAGTCACGGCCCTGCTACATGTGCAAGCAGCACTACACGGTCGTCGATGCGTTCTACCACCAGCTCTGCCCGTCGTGCGCTCGTCTGAGCCACGCGAAGCGCGACGCCCGGACGGACCTGACCGGCAAGCGGGCGCTGCTCACGGGCGGTCGCGCGAAGATCGGCATGTACATCGCCCTCCGGCTGCTGCGCGACGGGGCCCACACCACCATCACCACGCGGTTCCCCCGCGACGCGGTGCGCCGGTTCGCGAGCCTGCCCGACTCCGCCGACTGGATGGACCGCCTGAAGGTCGTCGGCATCGACCTGCGTGACCCCGCCCAGGTGATCGGGCTCGCCGAGGACGTCGCCGCGTCCGGCCCCCTCGACATCCTGATCAACAACGCCACGCAGACCGTGCGCCGGTCGACCGGGGCCTACCAGCCGCTGGTCGACGCGGAACTCGCACCGCTGCCCGACGGACCGCTGCCCGAACTCGTGACCTTCGGGCACACGAACGACCAGCACCCGCTGGCGCTCGCCCGCTCGGTGGCCGCGCACCCGATCCTCGCGGCCGCCGCAGCTCGGGCCGACGAGCTGACCGAACAGGCGATGGCGCCGGGATCGAGCTCGCTCGAACGGCTCGCCCTGGGCACCGCCATCGACGCCGGCGGCCTGGTCCCCGACCTGCACGACGAGAACTCGTGGACCCAGCAGGTCGACGAGGTCGACCCGCTCGAGATGCTCGAGGTCCAGCTGGCCAACACCACGGCTCCGTTCATCCTCATCTCGAAGCTCCGCCCCGCGATGGCCGCCAGCACCGGACGCCGCACCTACGTGGTGAACGTCAGCGCCATGGAAGGGGTGTTCGGCCGCGCCTACAAAGGGCCGGGGCACCCGCACACGAACATGGCGAAGGCCGCCGTGAACATGCTCACCCGCACGAGCGCGCAGGAGATGTTCGAGACCGACAACATCCTGATGACGAGCGTCGACACCGGGTGGATCACCGACGAACGGCCGCACCCCACGAAGGTCCGGCTCGCCGAAGAGGGCTTCCACGCGCCGCTCGACCTGGTCGACGGGGCAGCCCGTGTCTACGACCCGATCGTCCGAGGCGAAGCGGGCGAGGACGTGTTCGGTGTCTTCCTGAAGGACTACGCGCCGAGTTCGTGGTGACGAGCGGCTGACCGGGCCGGTTCCGTCAGCGCTTCGACGGGGCGGTCTCCTGCGGCAGGACCGCGGCGAAGCGGAGCAGGAAGTCGCGCACCACCATCAACGTGTCGTCGTCGTACGAACCGATCGCCTCGTCGAGCTCCGCGGCACGTGACCCGAGGAACCCACTGCTGCGTTCCCGGGTGAGATCGGTGACGCGGAGGGTGACGACCCGACGGTCCGCGCTCTCGCGGCTCCGCACGATCAAGCCACGCTCCTCCAGTCGGTTGACCAACGCGTTCGCCGCACCCGAGGTCATCCCGATCCGCCGGGCGAGCCGCGTGCCCGTCATCGGCTCGCCCTCGGTCTCCGCCCAGAGGATCTCCCCCAGCGCGACGCCGTCCGAGGTCGGCAGCTCCATCCATGCTGCGAAGTGGAGCGCCGACTCCTGGTACCGGACGGCGTAGTGGCGGAGCGCCTCGAGGGTCTGGGAGCGCAGGTCGGTCATGCGATCGATTCTGCCGCCTTCCGGGCCCCCTGCAGTGTCGGGTAGTGCGGCAGGACGGGGACGTGCTTCTCGCTCGTCAGGAGGTACTTCTGGGCGAAGCCGCGGACCGGACCGAGAGACGCCACCCGGAGCGCCGCCCGCACCGCGCGGACGCCCGCCTTCGACGACGGGTGCAGCAGGCGCGCACCGCCGCGCGGAAGCCCCTGGGCGCTGTCGGCGTACCCGCGGAGCATCTCCTCGTAGCGCGCGAATGCGTCCGGGATCGAGTACCCGTGATCAGCGCCGCCGGCCGGCTCGATCGTCCGTGCGAGTTCCCCGGCCAGGATGTGCGCGCCGACCAGGGACAGCGTCGTGCCCATGCCGGTCGGCCCGGAGCCCCAGGCCGCGTCACCGAGCAGCGCGATCCGGCCCTTGCTCCATCGCGACACCACGACCTGTTCCATCCGCTGCGTGTAGAACTCGTCAGACCGCTCCCTGAACCCGTCGAGGATCCGCTCCGTCTGCCACCCTGCGCCCCGGAAGCGCTCGCGCAGGATCCGCAGCTGCACGTCGACGGGGAGCTGCTCGAAGCCCATCGGCTCCGACTCGAAGGACACGCTGGCCCGGATCGTCCCCTCGTTGTCGGGCCGGATCGACGCGACACGTCCACGCGGCGCCGTGTACCAGTCCCAGTGGTCGGTGTCGCTGCCGATCCGGTCGAGCGTGCCGTAGGCGATGCTGACGCCGTGGTCGCGGTACTCCGTCTCGTCGGCGAACAGGATCCGACGGGTGCGCGAGCTGCGGCCCTCGGCGACGACGACCAGGTCGAACCGCTCCGGAGCGCCGCTGTCGTAGCGGACGTTCACCCCGGTGCCGTCCTGTTCGGCGCCCACGACGAAGTCCCCGTAGCGGCGGTCGATCGTGTCCGGCAGCGCATCGACGAGGATCCCGGCGAACGTGCCCCGCAGGATCTCGATCTCGGCAGTCGGACCGTCCTGGCCCTCGGTCTTCGGAAACGTGGCGTACGGGGTGCCGTGCTCGTCCACGTACCGTGTGCCCGCTTCGCCGGTGAGGTGCTGCATCACCGTGTCGCGGAGGCCCATGCGCTCGAGGACCTCGCGCCCGAGTCCCCGGACGTCGATGTTCTGGCCGGTGGTCCGCTGCTCCGGCGACCGCTCGAGCAGCGTGACATCGAAGCCCGATCGGTCGAGTCCCCACGCCAGCGCGGGGCCCGCGATGCTCGCGCCGGTGATCAGGACGCGTGGGCGGTGGTGCGGCGTGGTCGCCATGGGTGGTCCTCTGCTCGTGGGGCGGCGAGTTGCCGCCTCACGAAGGGTATACCTTCACAGCGATAACACTCCACAGAGAAGATGCTTTCGGGTCCGCGTCGATCGGTGAGCTGTCAGACCAGATCCTCCGCGACGGCAACGAGTGCGCGGGCGGCCGCACCGGCATCGTGGATGTCCGATGCGTCTACCGATCTCGCGCTGTAGGCCGCCTTGTTCTTGACCCGAACGAGCGTCTCGAGGTGCTTCGCGATCGGCCGGTCTGTCGCATCCTGCAGGATCGAGACGCCGTCGTTGTGGCTCGCCCCACTGCTGTACCTTCCGGTCTTGCCGATGCAGATGGCGTCTGCCGCGGCGATCCCTGCGTCGACGCACAGGTCGACGAAGGAGTCGGCATGAGGGGACGTCGGAACCAGGATCCCGTCCTCGGCACCGAACTCGAACAGCGTCTCGGCTGACTCGAGGAAGCCCTTGGCCTTCTCGAGCCGACCGCGCATGAAAGCGTTGTCGCCGTCAGTGGTCGACGGCAGTTTCGGTGGAGTCAACGTGCGGCCTTCCTGAGGTGGGCTTGGAGCCATCGGCGGTCTTCCACGAGGGGAATACCCTCACTCGCGATGGAACCGATGAGCGGGTCATCGGGGCTGACCCCCGAGACGTCGTACACGATGGGGTTCACCTGGTTGCCGGTCCACCGGTGAACGGCAATGGTGAGGTCGTAGATGCGGTCCTCAGCATCCGTCCGCGAAACGGCATCCACGGCGAAGAACAGATCGATGTCGCTGTCCGGTCGCATCGCACCTCGCGCGGCCGAGCCGAACAACGCTGCGTAGCGGACCGGCATCGATGCGATCTCCCCGCGGACCCTGTCGAGGAAGCGGGTACGAGCTCCGGCGACCTCGAGGACCGCCGACGCGAGGAGATGGTCTCGGTTGAGCGCGTACGTGCTCACGCCGCCGATGTCGTCGAACACAACGATGCCCTGCTCCGTCAGACGGTCAAGCACCTTCTTCACGCCGTTTCGCGAACGGCCTCCGGGCACGAGCCGCTGGACCGCGGACACCGTGAAGGGTCGGTCCGACAGGCCGCTCAGCACCATCAGAACGTCACCATCGAGGCCACTCGACAACGCCGCGAACGGGCTCTGCAGCTGCACGACGCCCTCCTCACCTCGGTCATCCAGCATCACTATAGTGACGCGTACATCACTATAGTGATGGGAAGCAACCAGAAGGAACCACTTCCGGGCAATCCCTGGACAGATGCAGCGCACTCGCCCCTGCGGTCGGGTTGCTCGAATTGAGCAGCGAAGATGCGACCAGTCAGCGCGGAGTTGCTCCGCCTCCAGGATTCGAACCCGGACCTAACGGCACCAAAGGCCGTCGTGCTGCCATTACACCAAGGCGGAACGCACCCGGAGGTGCTCCTCCATCCTCCCACGACCGACGAGGCTGGCTGTCCGCTCCGGGTTCGGCCAAGATGGAGGGATGCCGCATGAGGACGAGGTCGATCGCATCGTCGCGGCGTGGGGTCGTGAGCGTGCCGACCTCGACTTCGGCCCGCTCGAGGTGCTGTCCCGCGTGGACCGGCTTGCCCGGCACCTGGACCGCGCCCGGCGGACCGCGTTCGACGCGAGCGACATGGAACCGTGGGAGTTCGACGTCCTGTCGGCCCTGCGGCGCGCGGGTGAGCCGTACGAGCTGAGCCCGAAGACCCTGCTGCAGCAGACCCTGGTGTCGAGCGGCACGATGACGAACCGGGTGGACCGCCTGGCGGCCCGCGGCTTCGTGGGGCGACGGACCGACCCGAAGGACGGCCGCGGCATCCTCGTCTCGCTGACGGGCAAGGGCCGGGTGGCGGTGGACGCGGCGATCGCGGACCTGCTGGCCGCCGAGCGCGACATCCTGTCCGGGGTCTCCGCCGACGAGCAGGGCCAGCTGGCTGGGCTGCTCCGCCGACTCATCCTGGGCCTCGGGGACTGATCCAAAGCGCGACCCGGGCCGAGCGGCCCCGGCGTAGCGTGCGGCGCATGCACGCCATCACCCTCGCCGTCGCCGACGTCGCTCGATCGGCCGAGTTCTACCGCGCCCTGCTCGGCATCGAGGGCAGCGGCGTCATCGGCACCGAGTACCCCGCCACCGAGACGCAGGCCGGCGGCACCACGGCGATGTTCACCCTCGACGACGGCCTGATCGTCAGCGTCTACGGCCGGGACGACATGGCGAAGGACTCCGGAGTGCAGCTGGCCACGGCACCGAGCAGCACGATCGGGCACTTCACGAGCAGTCAGGCCGAGGCCGAGGCGTTCCTCGAACGGGCGCAGGCAGCGGGCGCCACGATGCCGGAACCGCCGTACACACGCCCGTGGGGCATGTGGTCCGGCTTCTTCCAGGACCCGGACGGCCACCTGTGGGAGGTCGTGGCGAACCCCGGCGGCGGGGCGCCCGAGGACGCCACACCGGCGGACAGCGGCCAGGACGCGGTCGACCCCGCGTCGGTCGAGTAACCGACTCAGACCCCGAGCAGCTCAGCGACCTCGAGCCAGCGCTCCTCGAGCTGCTCGACCTCGGCCTCGAGCGCAGCGAGCTTCGCCTGCAGTTCGCCGAGTCCGGCGTAGTCGGACTGGTCGTGCGTCGCGAACTGGTCGAGCAGCTTCTTGCGGTCCGCGCCGACCTTCGCGATCTTCCGGTCGAGCGCCGACATCTCCTTCTCGGCCGTCCGCCGGTCCGCTCCCGACAGGGCGGACGCACCGGCGGCCGTGGACCCGGCCACGGCACCGGCCGAGCCGGTCCCGCCGACGGTGTCGGGCCTCCCGGCAGACGCGGCGGCAGCCGCAGAGGCGGTCCCGCCACCGGTACCGGCCTCGCGCAGACGCATGTACTCGTCGACGCCGCCGGGCAGGTGGCGCAGGTGCCCGCCGAGCACGGCGTACTGCTGGTCGGTGACGCGCTCGAGCAGGTACCGGTCGTGGCTGACGACCAGCAGGGTGCCGGGCCAGGTGTCGAGCAGGTCCTCCATGGCGGCGAGCATGTCGGTGTCGAGGTCGTTGGTGGGCTCGTCGAGGATCAGCACGTTCGGCTCGTCGAGCAGGATGAGCATGAGCTGCAGGCGCCGCTTCTGCCCACCGGACAGATCCTTGACCGGCGTGGAGAGCTGCTCCGAGGTGAAGCCGAGCCGCTCGAGCAGCTGCGACGGCGTCATCTCCTTGCCGTCGGCGACGTAGCTCGTCTTCTTGCGGGCCACGACCTCGCGCACGCGGTCGTCGGCGAACTGCTGCAGGTCGGCGAGCTGCTGGTCGAGGACCGCGACCTGCACCGTCTTGCCGGTCTTCACCCGCCCGCTCGTCGGCTGCAGCCGCCCGGAGACCAGGTTGAGGAGCGTGGACTTGCCGGCGCCGTTCGGGCCGAGGATGCCGGTCCGCTCCCCCGGAGCGATGCGCCACTCGATGCGGTCGAGGATCTGCGTGCCGTCGAACGAGACGCTCACGTCGAGCAGGTCGACGACGTCCTTGCCGAGGCGCGCGGTCGCCGTCCGGGACAGCGCGACGGTGTCGCGGATCGGCGGGACGTCGTCGATCAGGGCGTTCGCCGCGTCGATGCGGAACTTCGGCTTGCTCGTGCGGGCCGGGGCACCGCGGCGGAGCCACGCGAGCTCCTTGCGGGCCAGGTTCTGGCGGCGCTGCTCGATCGTGGCGGCCTGCCGGTCACGCTCGACGCGCTGCAGGATGTACGCGGCGTAGCCACCTTCGAAGGGGTCGACGACGCCGTCGTGGACCTCCCACGTGTCGGTCGACACGGCGTCGAGGAACCACCGGTCGTGCGTCACGACGACCATGCCGCCCTGGTTCGACGACCAGCGGCGGTTGATGTGCCCGGCGAGCCACTCGATGCCCTCGACGTCCAGGTGGTTGGTCGGCTCGTCCAGGAACAGGACGTCCCAGTCGCCGACCAGCAGCCGCGCGAGTGCCACACGACGACGCTGCCCACCGGACAGCTCGTCGACGCTCACGTCCCACGGGATGTCCGAGACCAGACCGCCGATGATGTCGCGGATCTTCGGGTCACCGGCCCACTCGTGCTCCTCGAGGTCGCCGACGACGGTGCTGCCGACGGTCGCGCCCTCGGGCAGGATGTCGCGCTGGTCCAGGTAGCCGATGGTCAGCCCGCGGCGGTGCGTGACGCGGCCGCCGTCCGGCTCGAGGCGCTGGGACAGCAGTGCGAGGAGGGTCGACTTGCCGTCGCCGTTCCGGCCGACGACGCCGATCCGGTCACCCTCGTCGATGCCGAGGGTGACGTTGTCGAAGACGACCTTGGTGGGGAACTCGAGATGCAGGTTCTCGGCGCCGAGGAGATGTGCCACGCGTCAAGGGTAGGTGGCGCGGCGGGGTGGTGGGTGCGGGGCGGGTTGCTGGGGGCGTGCGCGCCTGTTCGAGTGGTGCGAGGTTGCCCGCTCGGTGCGAGCCTGGAGCGGCACACGGAGCGCGCAACCTCGCACCAGTCGACGGACCGCGCACGGTGCGACGGCCTGGAGGCCCGGGTCAGCCCGCGGGGGCTGGCTCGGCTCCGGCGCGGGGCTCGGTCTCCTGCAGGAACGCTCGCCACTGCTTCCGCTTGCTGACGGTCCAGAGCAGCATCGCGAGGAAGAACACGGCGAGGAGCGCGTACAGCAGCCCGAACAACGTCGCCCAGTTGAGCAGGAACTGCGCGAACGCGAACGGCGTCCATCCGAGGGCGAGCCAGAACGTCGATGTCGATTGACCGAGTCGACGGCCGGCGAGTGCGACGAGCGCGGTCCGGTGCTGCGGATCGGCGGGCTGCTGCCCACGAGCCATGCGCTCGATCCGTCGGCGGACGGCACGAGGAAGCCCGAGCATCGGGTCGGACAGCGCGCTCTGGAACTGTCCACCGCCTCGGACGATTGCGGTGACCCAGCAGACCGGGCCAACGATCATGAGCGGGACGATGACGAAGAACACCCAGTCCGGCAGGCCACTTCCGGTCGAGGTCAGCTCGAAGCGCGGCAGGTGTTCGGCGCTCAGCCACCCGGCTGCAACCGCGGCGACGACGGCCAGCACGATCCAGATGACCCGCCGGACCATCGAACGGCGGACACGCGGTCCGACTGGCGCCCCCGCGAGACGGTCCTCCACCTGCTGCCAGGTCTCCTCGGAGACCGTGGCTCCGGCGAACTCATGCGGGGCCGGCGTGGACACGATCAGCTCGCGGGGGCGGTGTCGCCCTCGCCCGCGGCTTCCTTCGCGCGCTTCAGGCGGGCCTGCGCCTCCCAGTACTCGATCTCGCGCTCGAGCTCGGCGAGCTCCTGCTCGGTACCGGTCACGCGCTTCGCACCGTGCGCACTGCGGGCGTCGCCGAGGGTGGCGTACCGGTCCTCGTGGCGGGTGGGCTCGATGTACCGACCGTGGTTGCGTTCGCCCGGAGCCCAGTCGTGGCCGATGGCGAACCAGACGATGCTGCCGACGACGGGGACCAGGATCACGAGGATCACCCACGCGATCTTCGGCAGGCCGCGGATCTGGTCGTCCGTCTTCGTCAGGATGTCGATCAGGGCGAAGACCAGCAGGATGACGGTGATCCCGGGCAGCAAGACGCTCATGTTCGCGATTCTATGGATCCGCTTGGAGTCTCACCATGCCCCGAACGAGCGTCCCGGTTGCGAAGGTGCACAGGGTGGGCGTCGAGGAACCGGCGGGCGAGCACCGCGGACCGTGCGGTCCATGCGAACTTCCCCGCCGTGGCGATGCCACCCGCCACGGCAAACGGCCAGAACGTACCACCGGCGAACGTGATCGCAGACCACACGATCACGAACCCAGCCAGACTGGCCAGTTCGCCGCCGTCGCCCAGTTCGACCGCCCTCGCCTGCACGACGATCCGACGGTCCTCCGGCGCAGCCCGTCGCCCGGTCGCCGCCTCCGTCACGGCGCGCTGTTCGCGTTGCTGTAGCGGCGCGAGCACCGGCGCACGACGAGCTTCCGCGCCGTTCCGTCTCCGGCGGATCAGGACCCGAACGGCGTCGCCGAGACCGATGACGAAGCCCAGTGCGGTGACGACGCCGGCAACTGCGAAGCGAGCGTCCGATCCGGCGGGCACGGCGATCGCCGCGATGCACAGCGCCACCAGCACCAGCCCTATGGCCACGACGAACCCGAGGACCGGCGGGCTGGGTGTCCGGGTCTGCGCGAGGAGCAGGTGCGCACGTTCGTCCGCTTCGGCCCAGCGTCGCCCCGCCGCCGCCCCCTCGGTGTCGGTCTGGGCGGCGGCGGTCACAGCGCCGCGACCCACTCGTCCGTCCCGTCGGTGAACCGCTGGTGCTTCCAGATCGGCACGCGCTCCTTCACGAGGTCGACCAGGGCACCGCACGCGGCGAACGCCTGCGCCCGGTGCGACGACGACACCGCTGCGGCGAGCGCGACGTCCCCGATGCCGAGCGCCCCGACCCGGTGCAGCACGGCGATCCGGACGTCGGGGTGGTCCTCGGCGATGGTCCGGGCGACCTCGGTGATGACCTCGCCGGCACTCGGATGCCCCTCGTAGTCGAGCGCGGTGACGCCCTTACCACCGTCGTGGTCACGGACGATGCCGGCGAAGGTCACCACGGCGCCGTCCTGTTCGGTGGCCACCACGGCTGCGACCTCGTCGACGCTGATGTCGCGGTCGACGACGTCGGCCAGCACGACCCGTGCGGCGGCCTCGGTGGTGCTCACGAGGCGCTCCGCGGGGCGTGGCCCTCGCCGTGCACCTGTGCGACCACGTGGTCGAGTACTCCGTCGAGCACGGCGAGCCCGTCGGACACCCCACCGCGCGACCCGGGCAGGGTGACGAGCAGGCAACCGGCGTTCGTGACCCCGGCGACGCCGCGGGTGAGCAGGGCGGTGGGGCCGGCACCCGCGAGTCCGCGTCGACGGATCTCCTCGGTGATGCCGGGCAGTTCGAGGTCGATCAGCCCCGCCACTGCCTCGGGGGTCCGGTCCGTCGGGGTGACCCCGGTGCCGCCGGTGGTGATGACGACACGTGCGTCGGCCAGGAGTTCGGCGGTGACGGTCTCGGTGATCGCGCCGCCGTCGGGAACGATGATCGGGTCGCTCGTGGTGAACCCGTGGTCGCGCAGCCAGTCGGCGATGAACGGTCCGGTGCGGTCGAGTGCGGGGTCGGCGGCGGCCTGCGTGGACACCACGACGACGGCGGCCCGGCCCCTGATCGGCTCGGCGGTCATCGGTTGCTCCAATCCCCGGAGCGCCCGCCGTGCTTCTCGAGCACGCGGACTTCCGTGATCTCGGCCGCTCGGTCGACGGCCTTCACCATGTCGTACACCGTCAGGGCGGCGACGCTCGCCCCGGTCAGGGCTTCCATCTCGACGCCGGTGCGCGAGGTCGTGCGGACCGACACCTCGATCAGCACGCGGTCGTCGGTGCCGGTGATGTCGACCTGCACGCCGGCGATCGGCAGCGGGTGGCACAGCGGGATCAGGTCGGAGGTCTTCTTCACCGCCATGATCGCGGCGATGCGGGCGGTGCCGACGACCTCGCCCTTGGGCAGCGAGCCGTCGAGGATGCGTGCGACGACGTCGGGACGGGTGACGACGGTGGCGGTGGCGGTGGCCGACCGGTCGGTGACGTCCTTCGCGGAGACGTCCACCATGTGCGCGCTGCCGTCAGCGCGGACGTGCGACAACTCGTCGGTCGGCGTCGGTTCGGACCGCATCTGGTCAGCGGCGGACGGGTCGGTCATCGGAGGCTCCAGACGGTCAGGGGGTCGCCGACCTCGACGGCGTCGACCCCCACGGGGACGTGCACCAGGTGGGTGGCGGCGGCGTAGTGGACGAGCAGGTGTGAACTCGGCCCACCGACGAAGTGCACGGCCCCGTCCTGCACCCGGCCGCGACGGACCTGGTGCTTGCCGACGGGTGAGCCGGCAGCGGACGCCGCCGGCAGGACCTGCGTGGGCCGGTCCGGCGCGAGTCCGACGGCGGCGGCGAGCAGCGGGCGCAGGAACACCTCGAACGAGACGAGCGCCGACACCGGGTTGCCGGGGAAGGACACGACGGGCACGGTGCGACCGGCACCGAACACGACGCTGCCGAACGCCTGCGGCCCACCCGGTTGCATCGCGACCGGCGTCACCGCGAGCCCACGGGGTTCGAGCGCCTGTCGGACGACCTCGTACGCCCCGGCGCTGATGCCCCCGGTGGTCAGCACGAGGTCGGCCCAGTCCCCCACGGCCGCGTCGAGGGCCCGGTCGAAGGCAGGGACGTCGTCGGGCACCCGGACGGCCCGTGAGTCCGCACCGACCTGGGCCAACGCGGCCCGCAGCGCGATGCCGTTCGCGTCACCGATGGTCGCCGCGTCCGTGTCGGCGCCCTGCAGCTCCGAGCCGGTCGACACGACGAGGACCCGCAGCGGTCGGCGCACCGACACGGTCGTCACCCCCGCAGCGGCCAGGGCCCCGAGCAGCGCCGGCGTGACCGCGGAACCGGCCGGAGCGAGCTCGGCACCGGCGGGCAGGTCGCTGCCGGTCACCCGCACGAACGTGCCGGCGGTCAGGTCGGCGGGCACCGTCACCCGGGGCAGCTCGAGCGCCGCCGGGAACGCACCGGGCTCGGTCGCCTCGACCGGGAACACCGCGTCGGCACCGGTCGGGATCCGCGCGCCGGTCATGATCGGCGCTGCCGTGCCGGGCTCGAGCGGCTCGGGCACGACGCCGGCCGGGATCGGATCGACGACCCGGACGGCCTGCCCCGCGTCCGCGGCCCGCACGGCGAACCCGTCCATCTGACTGTTGTCGAACGGCGGTAGCGGAACGGGCGACAGGACGGCCGCCGCGAGCACGCGGTGAGCAAACCCGGCACCGGCACCGGCGAGTTCGCCGATCGACAGTTCTTCTGCTCCGAGGCCCGCCACCACCGGCGCGAGCAACGCCGCCAGGTCGTCGCGGTGCTGACCGATCGTTCGCACAGGTGCCTCCGAACAGGGGGTTGGTGGCGCCGCTCCCGGTTCGCCCGGTGGCGCCGTCAGTAGCGTATCCAGCGCGCAGCCCGCGCCGACGACCAACCGGAGGACCTGTGGAGAACGACGAAGCCGTGACGATCGGTGTCATCGGAGGCTCCGGCCTCTACCAGCTGTTCGAGGAGGGCACCGCCGACGAGCTCGACGTCCCGACCCCGTTCGGCCCGACGTCGAGCCCGATCAGCATCGGCACGATGGCCGGACGACGGGTCGCGTTCCTGACCCGCCACGGCCGTGAGCACTCCGTCGCCCCGCACCGCATCAACCACCGTGCGAACGTCTGGGCGCTCCGTTCGCTCGGCGTCCGCGCGATCGTGTCCTCGAGCGCCGTCGGCGGCCTGCACCCCGACTACGCCCCGGGCACCTTCGTCGTGACGGACCAGCTCATCGACCGCACCTGGGGCCGCGCCGGCACGTTCTTCGAGGACGACGTGCAGCACCTGTCCTTCGCCGACCCGTTCGACCCGACGCTCCGCCGCGCGGCGATCGACGCCGTCGCCGGACTCGACGTGCCGTTCCGTCCGACCGGCACCTGCGTCGTCATCCAGGGTCCCCGGTTCTCCACCCGCGCCGAGTCCGTCTGGCTCCGCCAGGCCGGCGGCCACACGATCAACATGACGATGACGCCCGAGGTCCCGCTCGCCGCCGAACTCGGCATCGCGACCGTGAACCTGTCGTTCGTCACCGACGCCGACGCCGGCCTGGCCCCGACCGAGGACGAGGCCGCAGCTGCCGCCGCAGCCGCCGCCAACAGCGGCCCCGACGTCGACGACGCCGGAGCCGTCGTCACCCACGCCCTCGTCATGGAACGCCTCGCCCGCGCCAACGAGGTCATCGTCCGCGCCATCGGCCAGATCGTCGCCGCGATCCCCGCCGACTTCACCCCGCGCGAACTCATCCCGACCAGCGCGAGCGCCAGCATCATGCAGGCCCAGCCCGCCTCCACCACCACCACCACCACAGGCCCCACCGCATGACCCGCCTCCTCGTCACCGGCGGCGCCGGCTTCATCGGCTCCGCGATCGTCCGCCGCGCCCTGGCCGACGGCCACGAGGTCCGCGTCCTCGACTCCCTGCGCGACGACGTGCACGGCGACCCCGCCGAAGTCATCCGCGCCCACCAGCAGCAGGGCATCGCGTTCGTGCACGGCGACGTCCGCGACCGGGTCGCCCTCGACGCCGCCCTCGACGGCATCGACGTCGTGTGCCACCAGGCGGCCAAGGTCGGCCTCGGCGTGGACTTCCAGGACGCCCCCGACTACGTCTCGTCCAACGACGCCGGCACCGCCCACGTCCTCGCCGGCATGGACCGGCACGACATCGGCCGGCTCGTCGTCGCCAGCTCGATGGTCGTCTACGGCGAGGGCGCGTACACCACCGCCTCCGGCGAACCCACCCGTCCGCCAGCCCGCCGCCGCGAGGACCTCGACGCCGGCCGCTTCGACCCGATCGGCCCCGACGGTCAGCCCCTGCTGCCCGGCCTGATCGACGAGTCCGCCGCGCTCGACCCCCGCAACGTCTACGCGCAGACGAAGGTCGCGCAGGAGCACCTCGCCTCGAGCTGGGCCCGTGCCACGGGCGGCCGCGCGATCGCGCTCCGGTACCACAACGTCTACGGACCGGGCATGCCCGCGAACACCCCCTACGCCGGTGTCGCCTCCCTGTTCCGCTCGGCACTGGCCCGCGGCGAGGCACCCCGCGTCTTCGAGGACGGCGCCCAGCGACGCGACTTCGTGCACGTCGACGACGTCGCCGGCGCGAACGCTGCCTCCATCGCGGCGACCGCCGACCTGCCGTCGGACACGTTCCGCGCGTACAACGTCGGCTCCGGCACCGTGCACACCATCGGAGACATGGCCGCCGCGATCGCCGGACCCGACGGCCCGCAGCCGGTCGTCACCGGCGAGTACCGCCTGGGCGACGTCCGCCACGTCACAGCGAGTTCGGCGCGCATCGCCGCCGAGCTCGGCTGGCACGCCGAGGTCGACTTCGAGGCCGGCATGCGGGACTTCGCGACGGCTCCACTCCGCAGCGCCGTCCGCTAGCCGGAACGCGTGCGCGAGCAGCGCACCGCTGGCCGTGCCTGAGAGCGCGACCAGCCACCGGACGGGAGGCCCGTGACGGCGCCGCCCCGCGCCTCCCGTCCGCAGTCCCCTCCCCCAGGGCCACGCGAGACGCCGTCGTGTCGGCACCACGCCCCCGGGTGCGCGAGACGCCGCCCCATTCGGCGGCGTCTCGGCAACACGACGGCGTCTTGCGACACCCGGAACGCGCGACGCGCGCGCACCCTGTCCCCCGTTCTGGGGACCGTCCGCGAACCGGACGCGCTGAACGACCAGGACCCGGCAGTTTCCTGTACCCCGCAGCGCGTCGTCGTGTTGTGTCGAGTGCATGCCAGGACAGACCCGTCGATCCGACCGACCGCACCGAATGACGGACATGACTGTCGACGTGATCCTGCCGTGCCTCGACGAGGCGGACGCCCTGCCGAAGGTCATCGCACGGCTCCCCACGGGCTACCGGGCCATCGTCGTCGACAACGGATCGACCGACGGATCGGCCGACGTCGCCCGCGCCCACGGTGCCCTCGTGGTGACGGAACCCGTCAAGGGCTTCGGTTCGGCCTGTGCCGCCGGGGTCGCCGCGGCGACCGCCGACTTCGTCGCCTTCTGCGACGCCGACGCCTCGATGGACCCCGCCGAGCTCCCGCCCCTGGTCGACCGCGTGGCCAGTGGCCGGGTCGACCTGGCACTCGGCCGCCGCGTCCCGACGGGCCGCGGTGCGTGGGCTCCGCACGCACGCTTCGCGAACCGCGTCCTCGCCGTCCTCATGCACCGCGCGACCGGCTACCGTCTGCGCGACCTCGGCCCGATGCGCGTGATGCGCCGCGAGGACCTCGTCTCCCTCGACCTGCGCGACCGCCGCAGCGGCTACCCGCTCGAGATGGTCCTGGCCGCGCACGCCGCCGGCTGGCGCGTCGACGAGTCGGACATCGGGTACGCGCAGCGCATCGGCGACAGCAAGGTGACGGGCACGCTCCGCGGCACGATCAACGCGGTGCGCGACATGTCCCGTCTGCTCCGTGCGTACCGCCGGGAGGCCCGTGTCCGGGTCGTGGCACCGGGACCGCTCCGCCAGTCGGCCGAGTCCACCCCCGTGGTCGAGGAGGCCCGCTCGTGACCGCCGACCCCACCCACGTCCACGCCGGCGACGCTTCGCGCACCGACGTCACCGTCGCCGTCGTGGCGAAGGAGTGCCTGCCCGGCAAGGTGAAGACCCGGCTGACGCCGGCGCTCTCCCCCGAGGGCGCCGCACGCGTCGCGTCCGCGAGCCTCGCCGACACCCTGGCGACCGTCCGCGCACTGCCCGCGGCACGCCGGGTCCTGTTCTTCGACGGCGACGTCGTGCCCGCCGCGGCCGACGGGTTCGAGGTGCTGCACCAGCCCGGTGGCGGCCTCGACGAGCGCCTCGGGTTCCTGTTCGACGCCGTCGACGGTCCGCTGCTGCTCGTCGGCATGGACACCCCGCAGGTGTCCACCGCGGACCTCGCCCCGGTGTTCGACGACGCCGCCCGCGATGCCTGGTTCGGCCCGGCCGAGGACGGCGGCTTCTGGTCGCTGTACCTCCGACAGCCCACCGGCGACCTGCTGCGCGGCGTCCCGATGTCGCGCGACGACACCGGAGCCGTGCAGCTCGCACGCCTGACCGACGCCGGACTCGACGTGGGCGTGCTCGGCGAGCTGCTCGACGTCGACACCATGCCGGACGCCGAGCGGGTCGCCGACCTCGCACCCGACTCCGACTTCACCCGGGCACTCCGTGCCGAGACCGTGGGGAGCACCCGATGACCATGCACGCACCCGTCTCGTTCGGTGCCGGCGGCGGTGAGCCGTACGCCCGTGCGCTCCGCACCGACGGCCACCTGCGCCTGACCGACGCCGACCGCCCCGACGCCGTCACCACGATGGACGTCGGCCGCTGGAGCGCCGCCGCCGACCGTGTCGACCGCTCGCTGCTCGACGACGTCGACGGCGGGGTCATCGACATCGGCTGCGGCCCCGGCCGGATGCTCGTCGCCGCACGCTCCCGGGGCATCCCGGCGCTCGGCGTGGACGTCTCCGCCGAGGCCGTCGCCATCGCGCAGCGCTCCGGCGGCACCGCCCTGCAGGGTTCCGTGTTCGACGCCGTGCCCGACGAGGGCCACTGGGACACCGCGCTCGTGATCGACGGCAACATCGGCATCGGCGGCGACCCGACAGCCCTGCTCGCCCGCTGCCGCGAGATCGTACGAGCCGGTGGCCGGGTCATCGTCGAGACGAACCCCGAGGTCACGGCCGACCGCGTGTACACGGCCCGGGTGGTCGACGCCGACGGCAACGAGAGCGCTGGGTTCCCCTGGGCCGAGGTCGGCCTCGACGCCCTGCACCGGCACGCGGCGGAAGCCGGACTGGTCGCGCGGCAGAGCTGGACGGCCGAGGGCCGGAACTTCTGCGAGCTGCTCGCCTGAGGCTCCGACACGCGCTTGTTTTGCATGATGCAAGACAAGCGCGTAGAGTGGTGGTCATCCAGCCGACGGCGTCGCGGTCGCCGGCTCGGTGACCTGCGGACCTCGGCACGACGACGAGGAGCACCCATGCAGAACCGTCAGAACCCCCTGGGCGGCGCCTACGTGACCGGCCTCGAGACCCGCGCCGAGCTCGGCGCCTTCACCGGCGACGCGACCCGCAGCCTGATCGGCAGCTACACCGGCACCGGCATCGGCCGCGCACTCGGCCGCTTCGTCGACACGCAGTTCCGCCGTCCCGGCACCGCGACGTCCTCGACGCGCACCGTGACCGGCTCGTTCCGCACGGCGACGGGTTCGTTCCGCACCGCCTGAGGCACCTGCCTCCAGAGACCGCGAGCGGTCGTCCACCCCGGGGGTCCCCCCTCAACCCGGGTGGGGCGGCCGCTCGCTCGCGTTCCCGGCCTCTGGTGCACTTCCCCCGAACGCGCCAGGGCGGCCGATGCCAGGATGGACGCATGAACGACCGCGCCGGCACCCCAGCGACCGCAGACGACCTCGTCGACCTCGACGAGCTCCTCGCCGCCTACCACGACCGAGTGCCCGACGTCTCGGTCCCCGAGCAGAAGGTCGTGTTCGGCACGTCCGGACACCGCGGGTCGTCGCTCGACACCGCCTTCAACGACACCCACATCGCCGCCATCACGCAGGCGATCGTGGAGTACCGCCGCGACCAGGGCACCGACGGGCCGCTCTTCATCGGCCGCGACACCCACGCGCTCTCGGCCCCCGCCGAGCAGACCGCGCTGCAGGTCCTCGCCGCCAACGGCGTCCGCGTGCTCGCCGACAGCGAGGACGGTTTCGTGCCGACGCCCGCGCTGAGCCACGCGATCATCCGCTACAACCGCGCCGGCAACCCGGACACGGCCGACGGCATCGTCATCACGCCGAGCCACAACCCGCCCCGCGACGGCGGCTTCAAGTACAACCCGCCGCACGGTGGTCCCGCCGACAGCGACGCCACGAGCTGGATCGCGAACCGGGCGAACGCGATCATCGAGGGCGGCAACGCCGAGGTGCAGCGCACCGAGGACGCCGAGCCCGAGCGCTACGACTTCCTGAACACGTACGTCGCCGACCTCGAGAACATCATCGACATCGCCGCGATCAAGCGTGCCGGCGTGAAGATCGGTGCCGACCCGCTCGGTGGTGCCTCGCTGCCGTACTGGAACGCCATCCGCGACCACTACGGCCTCGACCTGACCGTCGTGAACCCCGAGGTCGACCCCACGTGGGCCTTCATGACGCTCGACTGGGACGGCAAGATCCGGATGGACCCGTCGAGCCCCTCGGCGATGGCCTCGGTACTCGCCCGCAAGGACGACTTCGACGTGCTCACCGGCAACGACGCCGACTCCGACCGGCACGGCATCGTCACGCCCGACGGCGGGCTGATGAACCCGAACCACTACCTCGCGGTCGCGATCGAGTACCTCTACGCGCACCGGCCCGAGTGGCGCGACGACGCCGCGATCGGCAAGACCCTGGTGTCGTCGAGCATCATCGACCGCGTCGCCGAGTCCCTGGGCCGTCGCCTGTGGGAGGTCCCGGTCGGCTTCAAGTGGTTCGTCCCCGGCCTGATCGACGGCTCGGTGGCCTTCGGCGGCGAGGAGTCCGCGGGAGCGTCGTTCCTGCGCACCGACGGCACCGCGTGGACCACCGACAAGGACGGCATCATCCTGGCGCTCCTGGCGTCCGAGATCGTCGCCGTCACCGGCAAGACCCCGTCGCAGCTCTACGCCGAGCTGACCGAGCGCTTCGGTGCGCCGGTCTACCAGCGCGTCGACGCCGCGGCCTCGAAGGAGCAGAAGGCGCGCCTCGGCAAGCTCGACGGCGACGCCATCACCGCGGAGACCCTGGCCGGTGACCCGATCACCGCGAAGCTGTCGAAGGCCCCGGGGAACGACGCAGCCGTCGGCGGCGTGAAGGTCGTGACCGACAAGGCGTGGTTCGCCGCGCGACCGTCGGGCACCGAGGACGTCTACAAGATCTACGCGGAGAGCTTCGTCGGGCAGGAGCACCTCGAGCAGGTGCAGCGCGAGGCCAAGGAGATCGTCGACGCAGCACTGGGCGCGTAGCGCCCTCGTCGGACGGGCTGCGGGTCTCGGACACCGCAGCCCGTCCGCCGGAACCGAGCCGGGCCTCCAGGCCGTGTGCCACCGGGGCCCACTGGGCGTACCGTGACTGCCGATCCACTCAGGAAGCCGTCTCGGTGCGACCGAGCACTTGCGGCAGTTGTAACTTTGCAGGCAGCGCAAAAATCGTTCTGCCAGCGCATCGGTACTCGGGAGACCCTGCTCATGACCCAGACGGCGACCGCACCCGCGGCCCCCACCACGGCGTCCAACGTCGTGATGAACCACCGACAGATCCTGTTGGTGATCTACGGCCTGATGGCCGGCATGTTCCTCGGTGCCCTCGACCAGACGATCGTCGGCACCGCGATCCGCACCATCGGTGACGACCTGCACGGGCTCGACCAGCAGGCCTGGGTCACCACCGGGTACCTGATCGCCTCGACGGTGACGACCCCGATCTACGGCAAGCTCTCCGACATCTTCGGACGTCGGCCGCTCTTCATCACCGCGATCGGCATCTTCATCGTCGGTTCGTTCGCGGCGTCGTTCTCCGACTCGATGCTCATGCTCGCCGGGTTCCGTGCGCTGCAGGGCCTGGGTGCCGGTGGTCTGATGTCCCTGCCGCTGGCGATCATGGGCGACATGCTCGCCCCACGCGAGCGGGCGAAGTACCAGGGCTACTTCCTGGCGGTCTTCGGCATCTCGTCCGTCATCGGGCCGCTCGTCGGTGGCGTCTTCGCCGGCGCGGACCAGCTGCTGTTCATCGCCGGCTGGCGCTGGGTGTTCCTGATCAACGTGCCGATCGGCATCATCGCTCTGTTCATGGTGCTGACGTTCCTGCACCTGCCGAAGTTCGGCGACCGAGGCAAGCCCCGCATCGACTGGTGGGGTGCCACGCTCGTCATCGTCACGCTCGTGCCGCTGCTGCTCATCGCCGAGCAGGGCCGTGAGTGGGGCTGGGACTCCCCCGCCGCCTTCGCCTGCTACGCCATCGGCGCCCTCGGCCTGATCGCGTTCATCATCGTCGAGCGAGCCATGGGCGACGACGCGATCCTGCCGATGAAGCTGTTCGGGTCACGGGTGTTCTCGATGTCCGCGATCCTGTCCGTGCTCGTCGGCTTCGGCATGTTCGGCGCGATGCTGACGATCCCGCTCTACCTGCAGATCGTCAAGGGCGTGACCCCGACCGAGTCCGGGTTCGCCATGCTGCCGATGGTGCTCGGCCTGATGATCTCGTCGATCGCCTCCGGCCAGATCATCTCGAAGACCGGCAACTACCAGGTCTTCCCGATCACCGGAACGGCGTTCACGGCGATCGGCTTCACGGTCCTGACGTTCCTGACCGCCGACCGGCCCCTGTGGTTCCTGATGCTCGGCATGTTCGGCATCGGGCTCGGACTCGGGCAGCTCATGCAGACGCTGACCCTGGCCGCGCAGAACTCGGTCTCGCCGCGGGACATCGGTGTCGCGACGAGCGCGGCGACGTTCTTCCGTCAGATCGGCGGCACCATGGGCACCGCCGTCCTGCTCTCCGTGCTGTTCACCCTGATGCCGACGAACATCAGCGCCGCGATGCAGAACGAGTCCGACCTGAAGAGCGCGCTCAACGCCGCGATGACGCCCTCGGTCGCGAACGCCTCGAAGAACCAGGGCGTGATGGACGAGATCTGGACGAAGATCGTCGACCCGGTGCAGAAGAACGTGCAGGACGGTCTCGACCAGGGCACCGCGCAGGCGAAGCAGGCCGCCGACGCTGCCGTGACCAAGCAGGTGACCGCAGCCGTGCAGCGGCAGGTCGCCGCGGGCACGGTCCCCGCCGCCGCAGCGGACACGATCATCGCCCAGCAGGTCGACGACGCGAAGCCAGCAGCCGAGCAGCAGGCGCTCGAGACGGCAGCCACGAAGGCGAACGCCTCGGTCGTCGACGGCACGCTGCAGATCGACTACTCGGACAAGGGGCAGCGGGAGAACGTCGTCGACCAGGTCGCCCCGACGCTGATCAAGCAGCTCAAGAGCGGCGACTCGGCCGCGAGCTCCTCCACCGACTCGGCGACGAGCGACACGTCGTTCCTGAACGGGGCGGACCCCCGGCTGAGCCGTCCGTTCCTGGTCGGGTTCAGCGACTCGGCCGTCCGTGTCTACTACGTCGGCCTCGCGGTGATCCTGCTCGCGTTCGTGCTGACGTGGTTCTTCCGGGTGCCGCCGCTCCGCAAGACCTCGGCGCTGCAGGAGCAGGCCGATGCCGCACGCACCGCTGCCGGAGCGGGGTCGGACGGGAGCGCCGCTGCAGCCGCTGCCGCCGCCGCACCTGGGGCTGGTCCGGTGCCGACGGGGTCGGCGTCTGCCTCTGCCGGCGTGCCGACCTCGCCCGACGTGCCGACCTCGCCGGACGTGCAGCCTCGGTCTGCCCGCGCCGCCGGGGCGTCGGACGTCTCGGTGCTGCCGCACGGGGTCGACGACACCCGTGCGCCGCTGCCGAACGCCACGACGCATGGTGCGCACTCGGCGGCTGCGCCGGTCGACGAGCCCCCGACGACGACCGGTGCCATCCGGACCCGGGCTGCCCACGCCGCCCCGGTCGTGGAGCCGGACGCCCCCGGGGCCGGAGCCGACGCGGCGGAGGCGAGCCGGGCCTCCCGGACGGACGCTGACGACGCTGGCGACGCGCACGCGCACGGGCGGCACTCGGCCGAGTAGTCGGCGCGGGCGCTGGCTCGGTGTGTGTGCATGTTCCGACGATCCACGCGTCGAACGACTCGTGGATCGTCGCAGCATGCACCCGCATCGTGTGCGTGTGCATCTTCCGACAGAACGCGCGTCGAACGACTCGTGGATTGTCGCAGACCCCGCCCCCCTCAGACGGCCGACCCC